>NZ_JAHQCS010000040.1 GCF_019042215.1 Evansella tamaricis
CTATGATTTTTTTTTCGTCAAATGCCAAAACCGGGCATTTGCTTTCAAGGACTTCTATGATTTTTTTTTCGTCAAATGCCAAAACCGGGCATTTGACGAAAAAAAATAGAACAAAGGTACAGGGCCTTTGTTCCAAAAAAGGGGATGTAAAGCTAAACCTTACATGTTGAACTACTGACTTTAGTTTCTTTACATGTGATTAGTTTACATCCTGATTATAGTGGTTAGTAGTTAATTCCTTGTGAAGTCTGTGTAAAGATTGTGTAAAGAAAAATTTTGTGTTTATTCCATCTGATCTTTTTCTTCCATTCTTTTTTTAGAAAACACTAATCTAAAAGTTGTCCCTTTTCCAACTTCACTTTCTACAGTCATCTTAGCTTTATGTGCTTCAGCCAGATGTTTTACAATAGCCAAGCCTAATCCTGTCCCGCCAGAGTTTCTACTTCTTGCTCGATCTACACGATAAAACCTTTCAAATAACCTAGGGATTTCTTTTTTACTAATTCCAATTCCAGTATCTTGTATCTCCAAAACAATAGTTTCGGCCTGTTCCCTTAAACGGACAGTTACTTCTCCGCCGCTTGGAGTATACATAATACCATTATTCACCAAATTAATAATAACCTGTTTCAAGCGATGGGGATCCCCTTCTATTTCCACATCACCTGTAACTTTCATTTTAAGGGAAACTTTTTTTAACTCTGCTTTTTCTTCAAGCATCATTAACACTTCATCAACTATTTCCCCAAGATTCGCCGTTTGCCATTGAAGTTGGAACTGCTCCCCTTCAATTTTTGATAATTCAAGCAAATCATGTATCAGACCTTCCAGCCTTTCTGATTCCTTTGCAATAATTGTTAAGAATCTTTTTCTAAGTTCTTCATCATCCATCGCACCTGCTAGAAGAGTTTCTGTGAAACCTTTAAGAGAAGTGACTGGAGTTTTTAATTCATGGGAAACATTTGCAACGAAATCCTTCCTAGTTTGCTCTAACTTCTTCAACTCAGTTATATCATGAAATACAAGTACAATCCCTTTTAATTGGTGATCATTCCCTATGATTGGCGCTCCATGAACATCGAAATGACGAATTTCAATCTTAATCGGCAATGTTAAATGACGACGTTTTCTCATTTCAGTTAATAAAATTTCTTGAATCAATTTAATTACTTCTTTATGTTTAATTACTTGATAATATAATTTATTTAACCAATCCTCAGTATCCTCTTGAAAAATATCTTTACAAGAGCGATTTACTAAAGTGATATCCCCTTTAGAGTTTATCAAAATTAAACCACTGCCCATATTCTCAATTAATGTTTCTAACCGTTCCTTTTGTACTTCATATGTCTGAGTTATTCGGTCTAAATTTTCTGCCAGTACATTTAAAGACTGATTTAACTGTCCTGTTTCCGTATCGTTCCCTTCATACGTCCTGGCTGAAAAATTGCCCTTAGCTAACTCGTTTGCAACCTTTCTTGCATCTTCAATTGGCAGGATTAATTGATTAGTCAATTTAGTGGCAAATACAACGATGATTATAAAAGCTAAGAAAAATCCCACAAAGATTATTATCCAAATATTTTGGTAGACATTGTTAAGTTCTTCAATGGGCATACCTAATCTTAAAAAACCCAATGTTTCGCCATCTTTAATATAAGGGATTGCATAATAAAGCAACTCGGCATTCACTGTGTTACTAAACCGGATCTCTTGTCCTGATCCAATTTCCATTGCATCCATAATCTCAGGTCGATAAAGATGATTTTCCATTGTTTTGGGATCTGCATGGGTTTCTGCAATGACATCCCCCTCAAGACCCACAACAGTTATCCGAATATTCAATCGTTCAGCAACCTCTTGAATTTTCCATTGAACAGTTTCCGTATCAGATATATCTACACTATCAAGAAATAAGGCTACTGCTGCCGTTTCTTTCGCAACCCTATCATTCATTCTTTCAAAATAAAATTCCTTAAATAAAGGGCCTAAAATGGCCCCTAAACTAGATAATACTAATAATATGATGAGTGCGAGGGGAAAAATCAATCTTGTTCGGTAACTATACATGATTTGCAGGGGCCTCCAACTTATAACCTAATCCTCTAATTGTTTTAATATAAACAGGTTTCTTTGTATTTGGCTCAATTTTTTCACGCAAATGACTTACATGGACATCAACGATTCTAGTATCACCTACAAATTCATAATTCCATACGGCATTTAATAATTGATCTCTAGTCAACGCCCTTCCTTTATGATTTGCAAGATACAATAGCAATTCAAATTCCTTTGGCGTCAATTCTAATGGGATTCCTTTTAAATACACCTCATAATTATCGGGGTAAATCTCCACATCCCCAATGGTGATTTTCACATCCTCAGTTGTTGTTACACTTGGAGTATCTGTAGTTTGTGTCCTTCTCAATATAGCACGGATCCTGGCGACCACTTCCCGCGGACTAAATGGTTTAGTTAAATAGTCATCTGCTCCTAATTCAAGGCCTAAAACTTTATCAAACTCATCATCTTTGGCAGTTAACATAAAGATTGGAGTTGTAATCTTATTTTGTCTTAATTGTTTACAGACTTCTAAACCATCCATTTCAGGAAGCATTAGATCTAGAATAATTAGGTCAAATGGGTGGTTTAACCCCTTTTGGAGAGCATCCTTTCCATCCATTGCAGTTGTAACTTTAAAGCCTTCTTTTTCAAGATTAAATTGTAATAATGTTACAATCGATTCTTCGTCATCTACGATTAAGACATGTTGTGACATTTGTCTCCTCCTGTTCCCCTTTGACCCCCAGTATGTCAAAATGGTATTAGATTTATCCCCTAAGTATGTTAGTGTCTATTTTCCTTCTATCTTACTACATTTTATCTTCAAGAAAAATATAATTTTACTTCCTTTCATAAGAAACAAGACTATCCAACAGAATAGTCTTGTTTAAGAGAATGAATTCATTTCAATAAATCTACATAAGGAATAGTTTTTTTGTACCTAAAATAATAATCCCAGTTCCCTTTTCGCTTATAATCGATAAAGGGCGCTAAAAGTTTTCAAATGTACCTTCATCATACGTAATTGGTTTCCATGGGTACGGGGGACAAACTTCCACTTCTCCGTATAACACCTCGTCATCTAATTCATCTTTTCCATATACCTTTAAAAAAACAGAATGTTCCTTTTCATCAATCCCTGAAATCTCCATTTTTAAGTGTAGTGTTCCATAATGATAGAGCGGTTTTGGATAAGACAGTGAAATTTTTTTAATAGAACTCCCTGGACCTGGCAAATACATGGAAATGACGGAAGAGACGAACCCATTAAGCATAATTTGCGGAACAATTGGTTTTTCGTATGGTGTTCGGGAAGCATAATCATGTTGAATATAAACTGGATTCGCATCGTCAGTAAAACCAAGGTAGAGTAATATGTCTTTATCTTCCACCTCTTTAGTCAGCTCAATCTTATCTCCCACTTTTAATCCGTCTATCGTTCGACCAATTTTCCGCTTTTTTGTAAACAAACTATCTTCCTCCAATCGTAAGCGTTTTCATAAAGTTGTAAAGAAAATCCGGTTCATTAACCGGATTTCTCTTATTTTACTATTTTTTTGTTATTATACCAAGAGTTTCATTACGTTTTGAACAGATTCTACTGACTTTTGAAGTGAAGCTTTTTCTTCATCATTCAGCTCAAGTTCAATTACTTTTTCTATTCCATCTCCACCTATAATTGTGGGTACACCAAGATAAAGATCCTCACATCCATATTCCCCTTCAAGATAGGCAATAGACGGTAGAATTCGCTTTTTGTCCTTTAATATAGCTTCAGCCATTTGAACAATCGATGCAGCAGGAGCATAATATGCGCTACCAGTTCCTAAGAGGTTTACGATTTCCCCCCCACCTTTTCTTGTTCGTTCAACAATGGCATCTAGTCGATCTTTTGGGATAAGCTTTTCAACTGGAATTCCACCTGCATAAGAATATCGGAGCATTGGCACCATGTCATCTCCATGACCTCCCAATACAAAACCGGATACATCTTCCACAGAAACGTTTAATTCCTGGGCCACAAAAGTACGGAAACGTGCTGTATCTAATACACCAGACTGGCCTATTACACGATTTTTAGGGAATCCTGACTCTTTAAAAACGGTATAAGTCATTGCATCTACAGGGTTAGTTAACACAATAATATAACAATCAGGTGAGTACTTTACAATCTCTTGTGTTACTTGTTTCATAATATTGGCGTTTGTACTAACTAAGTCATCTCTGCTCATTCCAGGCTTTCTAGGAAGACCTGCTGTAATAACGACAATATCAGAACCTGCTGTTTCTTTGTAATCTGATGTACCAACGATGTTGGAATCAAAGCCTTGAACTGGACTAGCTTCCATCATATCAAGTGCTTTCCCCTTTGTTGGGTTTTCCATTTTAGGAATATCCACTAAAACAACATCACCTAATTCTTTCTGGGCTGCCATCAATGCTGTCGTCGTACCAGTAAATCCTCCACCTACAACAGTAATTTTCTTTCTTTTAATGGCCATCATTCATTTCTCCTTCCCATATTTCGATTAATAGTAATCTTTATTATGACTAGAGATTTTTGATAAGCTCATTTGCAAATTCTGAACATTTTACTTCAGTGGCGCCTTCCATTAAACGGGCAAAATCATATGTGACCACTTTACTTCCTATCGTTTTATCCATTGAATTTTCAACAAGATCAGCTGCTTCTACCCATCCTAAATGGCGTAGCATTAGTACACCTGAAAGTAGAACAGAAGATGGATTTACTTTATCTAGACCAGCATATTTAGGTGCTGTTCCATGAGTAGCTTCAAAAATGGCATGTCCTGTATCGTAGTTAATATTTGCTCCTGGAGCGATACCGATTCCCCCCACTTGAGCAGCTAATGCGTCGGATATATAGTCTCCGTTTAAGTTCATTGTTGCTACAACATCAAATTCTTTTGGTCTAGTAAGAATTTGCTGTAAGAAAATGTCTGCAATTGAATCTTTAACAATTATTTTCCCTTCTGCTTCTGCTTTAGACTGCGCTTCATTTGCAGCATCCCGACCCTTTTTTTCTACAATTTTATCATACTCAGCCCATGTAAATACTTTATCTCCGTATTCCTTCTCAGCTAATTCGTAACCCCAATTCTTAAATGCTCCTTCAGTAAACTTCATAATATTACCTTTATGAACTAGAGTTAAACTCTTGCGGCCATGTTCAAGTGCATACTCTATTGCAGCACGAACGAGACGATGTGTCCCTTCTTCAGAAACTGGCTTTATACCAATACCTGACGTTTCAGGGAAACGGATTTTTGTTGCACCCATTTCATTTTGAAGGAAGTCAATTAATTTTTTCACTTCATCAGAACCCTTTTGATATTCGATTCCAGCATAAATATCTTCTGAGTTTTCACGGAAAATAACCATATCTGTATCCTGTGGACGTTTTACTGGGGAAGGAACACCTTCAAACCAACGTACTGGACGGAGACAAGTATATAAATCAAGTTCCTGACGGAGGGCAACGTTTAAAGATCGTATTCCACCACCAATGGGAGTTGTAAGAGGGCCCTTGATTCCAATAATATATTCTCGAATCGTATCAAGAGTTTCTGCTGGAAGCCATTCTCCTGTTTGATTATATGCTTTTTCACCAGCAAGTACTTCTTTCCAAACGATTGATTTTTCACCGTTATAAGCTTTTTCTACAGCCGCCTCCATTACTCGGGAAGCTGCTTTCCAAATGTCTGGTCCAATCCCATCTCCCTCAATAAACGGAATAATCGGTTGGTTTGGAACGTTTAACTCTCCATTTGATACCGTAATTTTTTCTCCTGCCATGTTGTAAAAACCTCCTCAAATAATCTAAAATTAATAATATATGTAGATACAATAGGAAAGGGAGTAAGTTAACCCCTCCCTATTTCTAACTTATTATCTATTTTCTAATGGAACCCAAGCTTGACGATCAGGACCTGTATATTCAGCCCGCGGACGAATGAGACGGTTATTTTCATATTGTTCAAGTATATGTGCAATCCATCCAGATACGCGACTGACAGCAAAGATTGGTGTGAACAAATCATGTTCAATACCTAGACTATGATAAACAGATGCAGAATAAAAATCCACATTTGGCAACAAGCCTTTTTCATTTGTAACGATTTCATCGATTTTAACACTCATATCGTACCATTTTGGCTCCCCGGTGATACTTGTAAGCTGTCGGGACATTTCCCTTAAGTGCTTTGCTCGTGGGTCTCCATTTTTATATACACGGTGTCCGAATCCCATGATTTTAACTTTCCGGCTTAAAGCGTCCTTAATATATGGTTCCACTTTTTCCATATCACCTATCTCAGAGAGCATTTTCATCACACGCTCGTTTGCTCCCCCATGTAAAGGCCCTTTCAATGCACCAATCGCTGCTACTATACCAGAATACATATCAGATAATGTGGCAACACATACACGTGCTGTAAACGTGGAGGCATTTAATTCGTGGTCGGCATGAAGAACTAGCGCTTTATCCAAGGCTTCCACAGATATTTCATCTGGTTCTTCTCCATTAAGCATATATAAGAAATTCGCAGCATAACCCAGGTCTGTTCTTGGTGCAACAGGATCTTTTCCTTGGCGAATTCTTGAGAACGCTGTCACAATGGTTGGTAATTGTGCTTGCAACTTTAACGCTTTTTGCCCATTTGCTTCCTCTCCCATTTCGTCTGCATCCTCATCGAATAAAGCAAGTTGGGAAACGGCAGTTCTAAGCGCGGCCATCGGGTGTACCTTATCAATCGGATAAGACTTCATTTGATCAAGTATTTCTTTTGGAACTGCTGAAACTTCTGACAACTCCTTCTTAAAAGTTGTGAGTTCCTCCTTATTAGGAAGTCGATGATTCCAAAGTAAGTATATTACCTCTTCAAAGCTTGCATGCTCCGCTAAATCGTCAATATTATAGCCATGATAAGTTAAAACACCATCGATGATTGAGCTTACGCTTGATGTCGTTGCAACAACACCTTCTAAACCTTTTGTCGTACTCATACCTACCTCTCCTTTACCAAAAAAATTGAAGGGGATTCTTTTTGTTTACCCCCAACGCAGCTTAAATTCCTATAAAAATTATACTATTTTTACTAAAACATAAATCTCTTAGTATAAAAATAAAGAAATAACCCAATGAAAGAAACTTTACTAAAATATTTTCTTCGAAACGTGTTCCCTTTTGCACAATCATCACCCCACAGATGCAATCGTAAGCGTTTACCAAACTCACGGTAGTGTTAAAGGCAACAGCTAAGGATATGTAATGCACTTTCAACTACATATCATTATACCATTTTTCACATTTTTGTGTACTTTAATTTTTTCGAAACCAATGAAACATTTAGACTTGTTTCATTATTTTAACTTATTAGAAAATTAGTTTTCACAAGTTATTCTTCAAATTAAAGATCCGAGAAACTCGCTTATTTTAATCATGAAATATGCAATCCCTGCACCGATTAAAGGGCCGACAGCAATCCCATTAAACAGAGAAACAGCAAGAATTGTTCCGAAAACAAGTGCAACTGTTATATGTGGGTCTGTTTTTAACAAATCAATTCCATTGGCTGCAATGACTGCCACTAATATACCTGATACTAAAGCAATCCATGCATAAGAGGATTTCAATGCACCTTGCAATTCCCTAAACCCAATCTCTCCCGTAATAATTGGAACAAGAACTCCGATTGTAATGATGGTAACCCCAATATTTATTCCCTTTTGTTGTATATAAGGAAATAGTTTTTCCCCTATGCCAACCCACTTCAATATAAGTAGTATGCTTACAGCAACTATAAGGGATTGGTTTTTTGCAATAATCCCAATTCCTAATAATATTAACATAAAGAAAACAGGACCTGTAAACAATCAAGTACACTCCTTAATTACTTCTCTCGTATTTTAACACAACTTCAGCTTTAAAATAAAAAACTACGCTCAAAAATAAGAAAAGCGCAAGCGCCTTGGTCACGGGCGAAAGTCACTGGAAGGACTTTGGCAGAAGCCGCTTTTTGGCTTCCGAAAAGGCCTGAAGTGATCCGAGCCCGTAGGCGCTGGAGCTAGACAACTTGCCCGAAGGTGCCAAAACTTATAC
>NZ_JAHQCS010000041.1 GCF_019042215.1 Evansella tamaricis
TCAAAGGTCAAGATATGGGTTTGTTGTTTTTAGCAACTTTATTATTGTAACATAATTAAATTAGCTTGTCAACAACTTTTCCCGATAGTCACTCTGTCGTTTTTGGCGACTTGAACATATTAACACGTTAGATCGGAACCTGTCAACACATTGATTCCTTATACATAAATACTCACCGCTAGTTATTTAAAAATAATAATTCCGTTTTCCTCTAGCTCAGAATTTTGGATTCATATTTTTATGATGGTGTGTTGAAGAGACTTGCGCAAACTCGATTTCACCACAGGTACAATTAAGCGCAGCATCGCTCACCTAGCTCCACCGTAAACACTTATTGCTGGAACTAAACATAGATTTTTAAAATTATACTTATCATAAAACAAAGTCAACAACCATATTTAAGGCTGTTGACTCAATCAGTAAAAACAAATATACCAAAACCTATAGTGCCATTGTGATTTTTTATGGAATAATTAGCATATCCATAAATACTAAAGCAACAATACCTGGGATTCCTAAAAATCCTGAAACAGCTGCAGTAAATGCATTTATAGGTAATCCATAATCCACTAATGTTCCAAATGTGTTTAAAAAGAAAAGTAATAATGCACCTATTAACAAACGTATAGCACCTTGTCCAATCCATCTTAAAGGCTTCATCGGAGCTCCTAATATTAATAATAGAAATATAAGAGCACCCAATAAAGATAGGACTACAACTGGCTCCACTTAAAACAAACCCCCTTCTTAAATGTATGAACTGGAAGGATAATAAGTTTTTTAAGAAATTCTCCTTATTAACCTTAACAATATCCTAACTTGGAAGTCTCCAAGTAGTACAAGTTCTCTATTAGAAGGTATGTTTAACATTTAGAAATATTACAATTATTTCCCTAATCGGGTTCGTCTCACTCTTGCTTCTTTCAATAAAAATATATACTTTGCTTTTTCGATTTTTGCTCTATAAATAACATCGTTATGATGATCAATACTTTTATCCAACAAACTTTCCCGTTGCTTTACCCGTTTTTTCAAAATATCTAGATAACTTAAGAGTCGATTATCCTCTTCTTTACGGAGTTTTCCTTTTTTTACAAACAACATGGTTATCCTCCTTTATATTTCTCGTCTACCTTCGATCGCTTTAGATAGTGTTACCTCATCAGCGTATTCTAAATCGCCACCTACTGGTAAACCATGGGCAATTCTTGTTACCTTAAGACCAGTAGGTTTAATTAACCGAGATATATACATTGCCGTTGCTTCCCCTTCAATGTTAGGATTCGTGGCAATAATGACTTCCTGAACGGTTTCATCCTGCAGTCTCTTTAAAAGATCTGGAATATTAATATCCTCTGGTCCTATCCCGTCAACTGGAGAAATTGCTCCTTGCAATACATGATACAGACCAGTGTATTCTTTCATTTTTTCCATGGCTATAACATCTTTAGTGTCCTGAACAACACAAATCGTAGTTTGATCACGGGAAGAATCATCACATATTCGGCATGGATCCGTATCAGTAATGTGGTGACAAATGGAACAATAGGATAACTGCCTTTTTGCATTAACTAAAGCTTTTGCAAAATCCAATACATCATCTTCCTTCATATCTAAAACAAAGAACGCGAGCCTTGCAGCTGTTTTCGGACCAATTCCAGGCAAGCGCATAAACCCTTCAATAAGCTTTGATATAGGTTGAGGATACTGCATGGTATAGGCTCCTTCCAATTTTTAATCAATTCTAAATTCTTATTTTATCCTCTATATATAGCCTTAGTATAGTATTAATTTAGCAAATGCCTAACATTAAAAAAAGGCTTGGTTTTCCAAAAAACCAAACCTTCTTTCTCAAAAATCATATATCCTCCAAAATGATCAACAAAAAGAGGCTTTATCATTTAATTTAGAATAATCCTGGTATGTTCATTCCTTTAGTGAATTTACCCATTTTTTCATTAACTAACTCATCAACCTTTGTTAGTGCCTCGTTTGTTGCTGTTAGGACAAGATCTTGTAACATTTCAACGTCCTCTGGGTCAACAACCTCTTCTTTAATAATGATATCTAAGATTTTCTTTTCTCCATTTGCAACAACAGTCACCAAACCGCCTTGTACAGATACTTCAACCGTTTCTTCCTTTAATTGCTCCTGCGCTTTGGCCATATCCCGTTGCATTTTTTGCATTTGTTTCATCATGTTTCCCATATTTTTCATTTAAATTCCCTCACTTTCTCCATCACTGGATGGCTATTCTTTTATTTCAACTAAATCTCTTCCAACAAGCTTCACAGCTTCTTGAATGAGAGGATTCTCTTCCTCTTCTTCTTTATTACCAGGGGCCTCTTGATCCATTGACCTTTGTTCTTTCAAGAAAGATTCTTTCGTTTCCTCCCAATGATTCACCAAGAGTGCAAATAGTACCATTGGACGGTGCATTATGCTGGAAACAGTTTGTTCAACTACTGGACGGAATTTCTCATCTATCATATCACGATGCATCTCATTCTTAAAGGCTAAAACAAATTCCCCTTCAGAACTGGCAACCGGTTTACAATCACTTAACCATGCAGAACACGGTACACTTTGTTGTTTCACTTGTTCCATTATTTGTCCCCAATGCCCATTAAGTTCTTGTAAATGTTGTTTGCTAGCTTTAAGAAGCATCGTCTTTACTCGTGATATTTGAACTCTGCTTTTTCCACTTGCTTGAATAGACCTTGGTTTGGAACGAACCGTTTCATCTGATTGTGGAGTTTTCTGTTCAGTTGGACTTATCCCGTTTTCTGCAATCCGTTTGACCGTCTGTTCTAATTCGTTGATACGTTTCAGTAGGTTCTGGACATCATCACCCTGGTCAGTTAAATTGTTTCCTTCTGCTTTTACACTATGTAACATATGACATACTTGAACAATAAACATTTCAAGAAATACTTTTGGATGGTTTGACCACTTCATTTCTTGTTGGAAACGGTTTAAGTACTCCATCACTTGAAAAATCCAATCCTGATCAAGGGAATCTGCTATTTCCTTAAACTTCTCATCTGTCATAACACGATCCTTAACCTCATCCAGTTGTGGTGCTGCTTTATACATGAGAACATCGCGATAGAAAAAGATCATATCTTCTACAAATCTGTTAGGATCTTTACCATCTCTGATAATTGTGTCCACCGCTTCTAAGCCCTCAGCAACATCCCCATCACGCAACGCTTGTGCAACATTATAAAATAATTGTTGAGAAACAGCACCTGTAATAGACAAGACATCTTCTAAAGTCACGGCATCTTCTGAATAGGATATGGCTTGGTCCAATAAACTAAGGGCATCGCGCATTCCACCTTCAGAAGCCCTTGCAATCATCGAAAGTGCATCTTCATGAACTACAATATTTGAGGCTTCGATAATTTCCTTCATTCGGGCAATCATAGCTTGGGCACTAATCCGTTTAAAATCAAATCGTTGACAACGGGATATAATTGTTAATGGTATTTTATGAGGTTCAGTTGTGGCCAATATAAAGATAACATGCCTCGGAGGCTCTTCCAACGTTTTTAATAAGGCGTTGAATGCACCTGTTGACAGCATATGGACTTCATCTATTATATACACCTTATAGCGGACAGCGCTTGGTGCAAATTTGACCTTATCCCGAATATCCCGTATTTCATCTACTCCATTATTACTGGCGGCGTCTATTTCCATGACATCTACAATTGTTCCATCAGAAATCCCACGGCATGCGTTACAAACATTACAAGGTTCTTCTACAGGAGATTTTTCACAATTTATTGCTTTGGCTACAATTTTAGCAGCACTGGTTTTTCCCGTTCCTCTAGGACCTGTAAACAAATAAGCATGGGACAACTTCTCTTGGATTAAAGCGTTTTTTAAGGTTTTGGTTATGTGTTCTTGACCAACAACATCTGATAAACTTCTCGGCCGCCAAACCCTGTAAAGTGCTTGATAACTCATGAAAGCGCACCCTTTCTATTACACCATTCTGGAGCAATTTTACTATACATCATTAACTCATTCTTATTATACCGATTCACAGGACTAAATACAAAATGATTCTTATTTCCCGATTTTTATATAATAAAAAAACTGTCAAAAAATAGACAGTTTTTCATTTTAAATATAATTAAGTGCCGTGCACCTTCTTTTGATTAAAGCAACCCAGGCGTTACCTAAGCAGTTAGCTCAGCTCAGGCGACTCTACGGCACACGGAAGATACCGCTTACTGCTGCTTCCTTCCGGACCTGACAGGGTTCACGGGCTTCCGTTGCGTAGAACCCAAGCGTCAACACCACTTACTTAGGTCAGACCCTACGATGCTAAAACCTCGAGAAGGGATTCGGCCTCGCTATAGCGGATTGCGAGTACAGGGCACCGCTACCTCCCCGCTTAGCACGGCAAAATTATAAATATTATCAGGCATCGTTTTTAACGACGCATATATAAGTATAGTAGGTTTAGACATGAATTGCAAGAGAGCATCCAAAAGGGTTTTTGGTAAAAATGGATAGACCTTCCGCGATACTTATATATCCCTATCTCTAGTAGTGTCTGGGCTTTCGCCGATTTGTTCTTCTACTTTCTTAAGCTTTTCCATGAGTATATGTGGTGGTGTATGCATTACATGTTCAATTGGCATTTTTAATTTTTCAGAGATCATCTTAGCAGTTTCTAATGATATTTGATTAGGTCTCATAAACATCCTCCTTAGTTATAATTATTACTTTACTAATACCCATAATTACTATCATCTTATCAATATATCTTCTAGTTTCCGAGAGATTTCTTTCTTTTTCGAAGATCTTGGAAAAATTCAGTAAGAAGGAGTGAACATTCCTCTTCTAAGATACCGCTAGAAAGGAGGACGGAATGATTAAATCTAGGTTCGTCCAATAAGTTCATTATTGTACCGCAACAGCCTCCCTTAGGGTCTGTTGCTCCAAATACCACTCTTTTTAATCGTGCTTGGACAATAGCACCTGCACACATTGGACAAGGTTCTAACGTAACATAGAGAACACAATCTTCCAGGCGCCAAGTTCCAAGCTTCCTACACGCATCTTCAATGACGATGATTTCCGCATGGGCAGTGGAAAGTTGTTGCTGCTCCCTAAGATTATAACCTTTGGAAATGATTTCTCCATCTTTTACAAGGACTGCTCCAATTGGAACCTCACCGATTTGTTTAGCATTTTCCGCTTGTCTGACTGCTTCTTCCATATAGCTTTTGTCTTGATCTAGCCAATTTTTCTCTAGGGGCATGGCAACCATCCTTTTAATAACTAATTCACTTTTTAATAATTTTACATTATTTATTATTAAATACAAACATGTGGATAAAGAAACTACTATAAAATAGGAAAGAACAATAAACTTTTTAAAAACACAAAAGGATTCACATTTTTTTAATCTATATAACAGAAAAAAGGCAATGGGAAAAATCCCAAAGCCTTTTAATTCATTAGCATGATCAGAATACATAACATGTCAAACTAACAAGTAAACTTACGTAGCAATGACATGCTATGTAAGCTTACCTTGCTGATTTTGGATTAAATGCATCTTTAATACCTTCTCCAATAAAATTAATGGAAAGGATTGTTAAAGTAATAGCCATTGCAGGAGGAACCCATATCCACCACATACTTCTGATAACGTGTGGTTGTCTTGCCTCTTGCATCATATTTCCCCAACTAGGTGTGCCAGATGGAACTCCAAAACCTAAGAAACTCAGTGCTGTTTCAGCTACAATCATAACAGCCAATAAAAGAGTAGCCTGTACAATAATTGTTGTCATAACATTTGGTAACAAGTGTTTACGAATTACTTTGAATGGACTACCTCCAATGGAGATTGCTGCCATAACGTACTCGTTTTCTTTTTCTGACATTGTTTTACTTCGAACAACCCTTGCTGCTCCTGTCCAACCTAATACACTAATAACAATGATCAGTGCCCAAATTCCTGCTTCTCTGAAAATAGAAGCAAGTACTATGACAAAGACGAGGAATGGAAAGTTCATAACAAAGTCTGTAAAACGCATTAAAACGGCATCAACCCAACCACCATAATATCCGGAAATTGAACCAATTATTGTTCCAAAAGAAACAACTAGAAACATACATACAAACCCAATGGTTAGAGAAGTTCTACCGCCGTATAACAATAGTGTCCAAATATCTCTTCCCGCAACATCTGTTCCCAACATAAAATCCCCGCCAGGTGGAACATTTCGGTTCATGATATCTACACGTGTAGGATCAAATGGAGTAATCCAAGGTGCAAGAAAAGAAAGTATAGTTACAATTACCAAGAAAGCTAAACTTATCATTGCTAACTTGTTTTGAAACAGTTTACGTCTAGCTATTGCCCACGGGGACTGCTTTTTGGCTATTTTTTTTAATTCTTGTGTTGATTGATTATCTAATGTTTCCATAACCTACATTCCCCCTATTCTACCCGTATTCTTGGATCCACTAAACCATACACTAAATCGGCAATTAAATTACCAATTAATGTAGCCACTGATAACATTAGTGTAATGGCTAAGACTACTGATGAGTCACGATTATTTATAGAACTTACAAATAACTCACCGATTCCAGGAAATCCAAATACTGTTTCAATAATAACGGAACCACCAATAATGCTTGCAATATCAAAACCAAATAAAGTGACAATTGGAATAATTGAATTTCGTAAAATATGCTTATTGTAAATTTGGTTTTCTGATGTTCCCTTCGCTCTAGCTGTACGCACATAATCTTTTTGTGCACTCTCAATAATATCATTTCTTAAGAATTGAGTATAACTTGCTGTTGTCAGCGCACCTAAAACTAATGCAGGTAAAGCAGTATGCCTTATTTTACTCACCCAATAATCCATTGTTCCAGGTGTTACACCGGATCCAATACTACCTGTTGCCGGAAACCAGCCTAATTGGAATGAGAAAAAGAAAATTGCAAAAATAGCCGCAACAAAGCTTGGAATTGCCAGCATTAAATAGTTTAGGCCCTGTATTCCATAATCTCCAATGGTATAAGGATTTCGACCAGCGTATCTCCCCATAAAAAATGCCAGGATATAAGTTATAATCATCGACATCACTGAAAGGAGAATCGTATTAGGAAGTCGTTGACCGATTAAATCTGTAACAGGCATTTTGTGATTAAATGAACGACCAAAATCCCACTGCAGAATATTTGTTGCCCATCGTGCATACTGAACATGAACTGGGTCATTCAAACCCAATCTTTCTCTCATTTCAGCAATATATTCTGGATTTGAGTTCTGAGGGTCGATTTGCCCGGAAAGGGCATCCCCTGGCATAGCTAATGCCAGGGAAAATACCACAATGGAGATCATGACCAAAATCGGAATCATGATGATAATTCTACGTAAAGTGTATATTAACATTGATCATTTCTCTCCTTGCTAAAATCTATTGAATACTTTCCAGTTGTAGTTTTATACCACAAATTATTACTTATTCAACGTCCGTTCTATACCAAAGGTGTGGGTTATATACTGCACTGCTTAAGAACGGTTGAACATTCTGTACATTTGCATTTACCGCATATACACCAATTGGTGAGAATAAAGGAATCATTGGTAATTCTTCATTTACGTGTTGGTGCCACTCTTGATAAACTTGCGTACGGTACTCTGGATCTAAAGCATCTAAGCTTAATCCTTCTCTAATTAATTCCTCAGATGTTTCAGAATACCATCTTGGGAAATTCCAAGCATCTGACTTTCTCCAAAGACCAGTTGGATCAGGATCAGCAGATAAGCCCCAAGCGCCCATAAATAAATCAATATCTGGATGATCTTCTTCTACTAAGTCATAGAAAAGATTCATTTCAAATAACTGTCCATCTTGTAACTTTGCATTAACGCCAACATCTTGTAAGTTTTGAACAATATAAGTTGCACGTGGTTCAGAAATATCAGACCCACTCATAGCCATAAAGTTAACTGTGAAAGGATTTCCATCAGGATCTAATCTCCATCCATCAGCATCTCTTTCTGAATATCCAGCTTCATCTAAAAGCTCATTTGCTTTTGCAACATCAGCATCACGATCAGCAGTATCATATTGAGTTAATGTTGATTCATCAGGATAAGCCCAGCTAATCACTGATTCAGGAGCATTGATAACCACACCGTAGCCATCGCTGAATGCATTAATGATACCTTCACGGTCAATTGCATATGCAAATGCTTGACGTACACGAACATCTTCAAACTTTGGATTATCCATTACGATCTCTTCACCATTCCAGTGACCTAATTTAAATCCAATATAGCTATATGAAAGTCTTTCATAATCTAAAACTTGTACAGCCTCATTACCTTCAAGTTGAACAGCTTGTCCAGGTTGAATTTCAAGGATATCTACTTCACCTTGTTGTACTAATTCAGCACCCATTGCACCGTCAACAACTCGGTATACAACACCATCTAAGTTAGCTGGACCTTGCCAATAGTCATCGAAACGTTCCATCTCAACCATTTCTCCAGGTACGATGTTCGTTACTTTAAATGGTCCAAACCCAACCGGGTTTCTACGTACTTCTTCAGAATCCTCTAAGTCAGCTACTGCAATACCTTCGTAATGATTACTTGGCATTGGGTTAGTCCATAAATTAGAGATTGTGTTAGGAGCAGGATCATTCACTTGTAATTCAATAGTATGACTATCCACAACATTAACACCTTCTAGTTCATGAACTGGTAGTGGATCATACTCTTCTAATGATCTAACATCACTTGCACCAACGATCATTTCAACATTTGACCAACGGTCTCCAGTATAATCAGGGTGTGCAATTACTTGCCAAGTGTAAACCATATCTTCTGCAGTTAATTCATTTCCATCATGCCAAAGAATTCCTTCTTGGATAGAAATAGTAACTGTTAATCCATCTTCAGAGATTTCAAAATCTGCAGCATGTGGAACAGTCATTAAATCTTCTGCAGTTGAAAATAATGTATCATGCATTAATCCTAATACTAAAGAATCGTCTTGACCACCATAGTGAGCCCAGTCAAAAACTCCAGCAAATGGTTGTGTAAATCCATAAGTTACTGTACCACCTTGAGGTACATCACCTTCTGTCGTTTCTTCTGTATCATCTACATCCGTTTCACTTGAATCTGTATCCGTATCAGTTGGTTCTTCATCTTCTCCACCGCAAGCTACTACTAATAAAGAAATAGAAAGTAGCATGGCAAGTAGCAATAATAGTGACTTTTTCATTCTAGTAAATCCCCCTATGTTTTTAGTATAAGTGTTATTTTTATTCATAAAGCAAACAAGAGACCTTGTGTTCTTTATTCACCTCCTTTAAATGAGGTCTTTTTTCACTGCACTCAGGCATTGCTTCTGGACAGCGAGGATGGAATGGACATCCTGTTGGCGGGTTCTGTGGACTTGGAACATCACCAGTTAAGATAATTCGCTCACTTTTATTTCTTGGATCAGGTTGCGGAATGGCAGAAATTAAAGCTTGAGTATACGGGTGCTTAGGATTTTGGTATATCTCATCAGCATCTGCAACTTCCACCAAGTTTCCTAAATACATTACACCAATTCTGTCACTCATATGTTTTACAACACTTAAGTCATGGGCGATAAATAATAGTGTAAGATCAAATTCTTTTTGAAGACTTTTCAATAAATTTAAAACTTGTGACTGTACTGATACATCCAGTGCAGATACCGGTTCATCTGCTACTATTAATTTTGGCTTTAACGCTAATGCCCGTGCAATTCCTATACGTTGGCGCTGACCACCTGAAAATTCATGAGGATATTTATAATAAGCATCCTCCGGTAAACCTACTTTTGTTAATAGGTCTAACACTTCATCTTTCAAGCTTTTTTCAGAGCCCTTCCCAAAATTTATTAATGGTTCCGATACAATACTTCCAACCATCATTTTTGGGTTAAGTGAGGCGTATGGGTCTTGGAATACCATTTGAATATCTTTTCTTATATTTCGCAGACGGCTTCCACGATAATTTGTAATATCTTTTCCTTCAAAAAGAATTTTTCCGCTTGTTGGTTTGAACAGTCTTGTAATCGTTCTTCCGGCAGTGGATTTACCACAACCTGATTCCCCTACTAAACCAAAAGTTTCTCCGCGTTTTAATTCCAGTGATATACTATCTACTGCTTTAACATCGCCAATTTTCTTTCTGAAAAATCCGCCTCTTACTGGATAATATTTTTTTAAATCTTTTATTTCTAAAAGATGCTCTGATTTTTTTGGCGTGTCTTGTATCATGATTGCACCTCCTCTTCTTCCATTTCAGGGCGGCTTGCATCATATAGTATACATCTTACAGAATGTCCCTTTTCTGTTTCACCTAATCTTGGTGTGATTTCTCGACACTCCGGCATTGCTTCCGGGCATCTGTCCGCAAAGCGACATCCAACCACTGGCATGTTTTTCAGAGATGGAACAATACCTTTTATTGTATTTAGTTCCTCCACTTCCTCGTCCATCCTCGGAATGGAGTTAAGAAGAGATCTTGTATATGGATGTTGAGGATTATAAAAAATACGATCCACATCGGACTGTTCCACTACTTGACCTGCATACATTACGACAACACGGTCCGCCATTTCTGCTACTACTCCTAAGTCATGTGTAATTAGCAATACAGCCATCCCTACTTCTTCTTGAATATTTTTTATCAACTCAAGAATTTGTGCTTGTACAGTTACATCCAGAGCTGTTGTTGGTTCATCTGCTATAAGGAGTTGAGGTTGACATGCTATCGCCATTGCGATCATAACACGTTGTCTCATTCCTCCCGACAACTGATGAGGATACTCATGAACAATTTGTTCAGCTCTTGAAATACCTACTTGCTGCAATAGGGAGATAGATTTTTTTCTAATCTCTTCCCTAGGTATTTTTACATGATTGATTAGTACTTCATCCATTTGAAATCCAATCGTCAACACCGGATTTAAAGCAGTCATAGGCTCTTGGAAAATCATGCTTATATCTTTACCACGGATTTTGTTCATTTCCTTTGTATTTAATGGAACAAGATCCCTGCCTTTATAAAGGATCTGCCCCTTATCTACTTTCCCATTATGTTTAGGGAGTAAATCCATAATCGATAAAGACATAACACTTTTTCCACAACCAGATTCACCTACAACACACACAACTTCCTTCGGGAACACATCAAAAGAAACATCTTTTACTGCATGGTAGGTCTTTCCTTCTATATTAAAACCTGTGTGTAGATTCTTTATCTCTAATAATGCTTCTTTATTACTCATAGGATATCAAACCCCTCAAATATTTTCTGAAAATAATAAAAAAAGATGTAATTGTAATATTATAATAATGTTTATTTTGTGTCAATATTTTATTTGTATGTCAGCACAAATGTAAATGTAGCGTTTTTATAATAATTCCAATTGTCTGATAACTACTCTTAAAGGGAAAATCATATTAATAACTGTTCTATTTATCACAATAACAGAATACAATTTAATATGAAAAGTTGTTATAATACAAATTATTTACAATAATAATTATATTAATATATTATATAATATTTTTAAATATTATTTCTTCGGAAATAGTGCAATCTATTTTTCCCATAAAAAAATCCAAGTTTCTTCTTGGCTACTCCTACCTCCTCTATTGTTTGTTAAAAAAAGGTATATATTACATCACATTTATTGAAAAGTAAAAACAAGAAATATAGTTTGGACAAAACACGCTATGAAACATTATACACGGTTTAGAGATAATATGCATGTTTTTTTATCAAAAAGTAGGTCTTTTATCTATTAATTAGTATATAAACTGTATCCTTTTTATCCTAATTTAAGTTATATTGTAAAAAAATTACAATTGTATAGTTTTGGTTTTACAAAAAAAGGTAATTTCCATTAACACAAATGTGTTCTTAGGAAATTACCTTTTTTGAGAGATAAGAAAGTATAAGTTTTTTTATCGTTGTCTAGCTCCAGCTCCTACTCGCTACGGGGCACTTCGGAAGTGACAACCGAAGTCAAAGAGCGGACTTCTAGTTGTCATTCCTCCACTGCCCT
>NZ_JAHQCS010000042.1 GCF_019042215.1 Evansella tamaricis
TCCTATCAGGCGAGCGGCGAGCGCAGCCATTGCCATACAAATAAAAGGAACTGAAAAAGTGTTTTTAAACTTTTTCAGTTTCTTCCATATTCGCTGCGGGGCACTTCGGAAGTGACAACCGAAGTCAAAGAGCGGACTTCTGTTGTCATTCCTCCACTGCCCTACGCTCGTGACCTTAGGCGAATACGCTTTTCTTATTGTCTAGCTCCATCGCCTACACGCATGGGAACTGTAAAAGTGGTGCTTTTCCACTTTTACAGTCCCTAAGGCACTTCGGAAGTGACAACCGAAGTCAAAGAGCGGACTTCTAGCTACTTCTTCGAATTCGCTGTCCAACGAGCGTTTACTTCAGTGGCAGCACGCGAGCGATGCAGCCCTTCGAATATGCTTCGAGTTGCCTCGACGGACAGGACGTCCTAATATCGGGCATGCCACAGGACGTGGCGTTCTGCCCGATGGACGGACAGGACGTCCTAATATCGGGCATGCCACAGGACGTGGCGTTCTGCCCGATGAACGGATCCACACTTGGAAGAAATACGAGTAGAGGAAGCACATAGGCGCTTCCTCTTTTCTTATCTCGTTTCAATTTGCTTCCAGTGAAAAAGTTTTAAGGGGAACGTCTGGTATTTTCCGTTCGCTAATTTGTTATTTGTTATAAGCTTATCAAACCGTTCTTGAAGACTAAAGAGTAGCTCTTCTTGAGTTGGTTCAGGATAAATATTCCGTTGTTTATCTTTATCAAACACGGTTACACCATCCATTTCCAAACCTACGGCAAACTTTAGTGCATCTTCTTGTTCTTCAAAGACTCCTAATTTTTCCATCTCTCTATCAAAAACTTCATATACTTTAAAATATTCCATTACCGTGTCTGCTAATGCTTGGGCGGCATCCCACTGAAAGGATTCTGACTTTATTAATTGTTCTTCCTGCGGATTTGTCATGAATCCCAGTTCCACTAAGATAGCAGGCATTCTGGCACTGCGAAGGACATAAAAACTTTGGTCGTTCCTTAATTCACGATCCCTTAGTCCTAAAGAATTCAGGAGATTTTGATGAGCTATCGTTCCAAGCCTTTTGTTTTCTGAAAGAAATTCTAATTGCATAGGATCAGGTGGGTGTTGCGGTTTATAATGATTTACTCCATCATAATAATATGTTTCCATTCCATGAGTAGAGGAACTATTTATATCTTGGTTAAAGTGAATGGATATGAAAATGCTATTGTCGTTGTTTCCTTCCACAAATCCATTGGCAACTTCCATTCTTTTTTCCAAGTCACCAACTTGTCCCCCACCAATAACTTGACGTAATATGGGAGCGAATTCCATATCCGCTGTTCTTGTCATCTGAACAGAAATATCACTAGTTGATTCAATAATTTCCCTTAACTTCAATCCAACAAGGAGGTTGGCATCTTTTTCACAGAACCCATCTGCCTCCCCGGAGTATCCACACGTGCCTGGGAATTTCCCCCCGTGGCCAGGGTCAATAACTAGAATTTTTTCAGCAAAACTGATGGTTGGTAGAGTGAAAAATAGTATGGATGCAATTACAATTATTTTAAGTCTAAATTGGGTCATTGATGTATTGTGCCTCCTGGTAGTAAAAATATATTAAATTTTAGACATGTTTTTCATTTTATCTATTATGACCATCTTCTGCAACTTCAGATTATCCATCTGACATATCATTATTCATGACAGGAAGGGTAAAATAAAAAGTAGAACCTTCCCCATAATTACTGGTGACTCCCATTTCTCCCCCATGCATTTCCACAATTTGCTTACAAATTGGAAGTCCAAGTCCATGACTTGTAGCCGTTTTATGATCTGTAAAATATCTAATAAAAACATTTGGTAAGTTTTCTGGGTGAATTCCTGTTCCAGTATCCCATACGAGAATTTTCAAATGACTACCCTGATTTTGAATGGAAAAACCGATCGTTGCACCCTTTTCAGTATATTTCAAGGCATTGCTGATTAAGTTATCAATGACACGTACTATACCATTATTATCAATAAAGATATCTGGTAGTGTTTTATCAATATTGCATTGAAAATGTTTTTCTTGTGACGTAACTTCTTCCTTAAGGATCTTACAAAGTTTTTGGAAGTACTCTATACTGTTTATTTCCTCAAAGACAAATTTTTCTGCTTTTGCTTCCAACTTTGTTAAGTACAAGAGATCTTCCACGAGCAAATGAATATACATGGATTTGTCATAAATATATTGAATATATTTTCTGTTTGTTTCAGCTTTACCGTTAAGCATTGCTTCGGAAAATCCAATAATAGAAGTCAACGGGTTCCTAAGGTCATGGGAAACATTTGAAAATAACTCTAGTCTTTCCCTTTCTGACTTCTCTAGTTCTCGGTGAAGTTGTTTATATTCAGAAACATCGTGTATAACCATGAGAAACCCAAGTAATTTATCTTTTTTGTCTTTTATATGGGAAATTTTTAATTCAAATTCCAGAGATTCTCCATCATTCCAGTAGTGATAATCAAATTTTTCAATTTGGTTTTGTTCAAAATCCTTAATATACTTGATTATCTCCTGAGGTGCCGGGACATTCGTGGCATCAAGTTTTACTTTTGAATAACTATTTACAAGTTGTTGGGCGGTAGAGTTAAACTCTACAATCCTATATTTCTTGTCAAAAACAATTATTCCGTCTGCCATATTCTCGATAATATAATCTTTCGCAATAGGGTAGACAGTGAAAACACTTTGTTTTCTTAGTGCAAAAAAGATAATAAAACCGGCAGGGATATAAGCAAGGGCAATAAAATCGAGACCATAATAGTTCAACCATGGTTGAGAAAGACCTCTAATAATAATGAAACTAATTAAAACAATCATAAAAATCGTCTGATTACGATTTGTCCCATTCTTTCTCACTACATTTGCTATGAGCAATACAAAGGAAAGTAAGACTAATAATTGAGTGTAAAAGATAAACACCGAACTCAAGGGTGTGGATTCGATAGCAAGCCTTGATATTCCAGAATACTGAAGCACATTTATTTCACTTCTCATCAAATGATGAATGGAATCTGTAAATATTAAGATTAAGTAAGCAAGGACTGGAAATAGGATAAAACCTAGAGTATTTTTCGCAAACCGACTTTTTCCCATACACTCTAAACTACAGGTAAACAATAAAACAGGTGATAAAAATAAAGGGATTTGCTGAAGGTTCCTCCAGACAATCATCGTCTCCAGATTCGTTGAGGTCACTTCAAAAATAGAAGAAACGGACTGAAATGCATTAAGAAGCAAAAATAAAATAAAGTATTTAGCAAAGGTGTTGCTACGGTATTTCAATGTTAGGAGGGCTAATATACACATGATAAGTGCACTTAGCAAAAATAATGCCGGATAGATACTTGCTGAAAAATTTTCAGTTATCATAGTCACGATTCCTTATGGTTGAGTTTAGGGATTAATAGTTTCGGGTTGGTAAGATCTGTCATTCCTTGTTGAGCAGTTGTTTAACTCTATGGTATATTAGTATGACGATAGTGGTTTTTCACTATATTTAACGATGGTACTTTAAGTATTATTATCGTATATTTTCTCATTTTTACAATAGTTTTCTTTTGGAAAAACCTTTAATATAAAGTGTTATAGTTCTAATTCACTTGTGATGGACGGTGGGAATGTTGAAAAAAATATTAATTGCAGAAGATGATGAAGCAATCCGTGATCTACTGGATATTTATATTGATAAGGAAAAATATGAAATCGTTTTTGCTAGCAATGGGGAAGAAGCGCTCCAGAAGTTTCAAATGGAAAAGCCTGATCTGATTCTTCTCGATGTAAATATGCCGAAAATATCAGGGATTGAAGTATGTAAAAAAATTCGTGAACACCATACCACACCAATTATTTTTGTGACGGGGCGCCGAGATTCGGAAGATGTGGTAGAAGGGTTAATGGCAGGAGCAGACGATTATGTCATCAAACCATTTGATAATAAAGTCCTTGCTGCAAGAATTGAAGCGAATATTCGTTTTAAAAAAATTGCAGACGAGGGAGACACTTTAAAAATTCAAAACATAGAATTGAACTTTCAAAAAAATAAGATACAAAAAGATGGGCGAGAACTTCAGTTTCATCCGCGTGAAATGAATTTGCTTTTTTATATGGCGAAAAATCCTGACCAAGTGATCAGCAGCAGGAAATTATATGAGGAAGTGTGGGAAGCGGATAGCCTTGGGGATACCTTAACCGTTTCGGTTCATATAAGCAGAATCCGTAAAAAAATAGAAGATAATCCAAAGGAACCGAAGCTCATTAAAACGGTTAAAGGAAGAGGATATATTCTATTAAAAGAATAATCAGCCTCGTATTATCATCACCTTTTAACTTTGTCGCTATTGTAAAAAATATTTAAAATAGAAATCCAGGACATTCGTTCTGGATTTTTTCCTTTTAGAGATTAAGAAAGTAAAAGTTATCTTATCGTTGTCTAGCTCCAGTATGGGTATTTGATACTAAAAATCAAGATTAAAATTGAAATTTTATAGTAGTTTTAAACTAGTTTTAATACAATCTCATCTGAATCTATTTTATAATATAATTATATAGTCCTTGGTTAATGGTAGATTTGGAAAAGATAATCTGATTCTTTTTGTAAAGAGATGAATTAAATTCTATTATCTTTTCCAAATCGTTCACTATTTTGAACACAACGTTTTTAGTAAGAAAAGGAGAGGTATGAGATGGAAAATTGGATACCGAGAAGTGAGAAATTTAAACGGAAAAAAGTTGGAAAGCATTGGATTATGTTCCTATCCTTTTTACTAGTAGCAACCCCATTTTTTCCAATTATCGCTCAAGAAAATGACGTTTTGGCGGAAAATGGAGGGAGAGAAGGAATTCAATCATCCAATGTATCACCGGTATTTATTCTGGAAAGAGATGCTGTACCAGTGGATCCAGCTTTAACGATTGATATTTCCACTACAACTAGTTTAGATCAGGCGTCGATTGTCATCAATGATTTTATGGTAGGGGATACTCTAAACTTTAATAATCAAAATGGAATTTCTGGAACTTATAATGATAATAACGGAGTGTTAACGTTAACGGGGAACGCCACTTTAGCTGACTATGAGGATGCGTTACGTAGTGTGACATTTTCAACGATTTCGACTGGTAGCATGGTGAGAGATATTACAGTTACAATTGGAGCAGCCCTTTATTTTGATCCAACCCAGCATTTTTATGAATTTGTCCCTGCTAGGGGAATTTCTTGGACGGAAGCAAAGGTTAAGGCAGGAGAAAGATATTTATATGGCCGTCAAGGTTATTTAGCAACGATTACTTCGGATGAAGAAAATAATTTTGTGAAAGAAAAGGCAGAAGGACAAGGGTGGCTCGGAGCCTCAGATTGGTATGAGACGATTAACTCTGCCTTAGGAGAAAACCGTTATGCCAATCAAGGGGAAGCAGAAGGCAACTGGTATTGGGTAACAGGGCCAGAAGCAGGAATGAAATTCTGGGAAGGGGAAGCAGATGGTTCCCCTGTCAATGGCATGTATAATAACTGGCATCACGAAGAACCAAATGATTATGGGGAAGGGGAATACTACGCCCATATTTTTGGTCCTGCTGGTGCTCCGTGGTCTACACCAAGCACGGCTTCCCAGTATTATGGTTATTGGAATGACTATGCTAATGAAGAAGACGTGGACGGATACATGGTGGAATATGGGGGCTTGTCAACGGATAATATAGCTCCAGTTGATATTTCAATGGGGAAAACGCTGAAAGTTTTTTTACTTATTCACCCGTTAACCGAAAATATCATTGTAAATGCCACGGATAATTCCGTGACTGTAACTGGTGTACCTGATAACACGGTGGTGAAGATTTATTTTGGAGAAGATTTAATTCGTACATCGGAACTTGTAAGTGGTTCTGTCCAATTAGACGACATTCCGTTAAATGAAGGAGATACTGTCCATGTATCTTTCACAGAAGAAGTAAAAGGGGTAGAAAGTGATCGGGCGGAACAAATCGCCGTTGTTCGTAGTGATGCAATAGTGATGGAGAATGCAACATTGGATTCTTTGGAGAATGGCAATGTCCTTTTAGTGGAGGAAGTTCCGGTTGGGGCAAAAATAAGCGTATATGATGAAGATGGTAATTTACTTGTGGAGGAAATTAATAACAGTGGAAGTACGTCCACACTTCAATTAGACGTAGGTCTACATGACGTTGTAAAAGTCAGTATTACGGAATCAAATAGATTAGAGAGTGATAGAATAACTGTTTTTTCCGAAAGTTTAAAGAAGGAGATGGAAGATGCCATCGATGAGGCTAACGGGGCTTTGGACAGGGCGAATCAAACGAAACTTGATTACAGAGAATCCGGTGGACATACGGATGATGCTGTCTACCGTGATGTGGAAGAAGCCATTCAGGTGGTGGAGGACATCCTTGCAGCAGAGCCAGTAAATAGGGAGGCATTGGAAGAAGCGACGGCATCATTAAATGATTCTGTTGAAGCATTAAAGGAAGTACAAGATATATTGGCACTAGAAAATGCCATATTGGAGGCTGAGAATACCATTGCCGATGGAGAAAAGGCAATGGAGAACCACTTATTTGTTGGTGGTGAAGATAGTGAACTAGAATTCATCAATGTGGATACTAGAATCTCGATTTTACAGGACCTCTTAAACGCAGAGCCGAAAGACAGGGAAGCGATTGAAAATGCGACGGAAGACCTCCAACAGGCAGTGGAGGAATTAGAGAAAGCCACAGCAGCAAAAGATCTGGATAACCTGGTGAAAGCGGCAGTTGATGCAAAGAAACGGGCAGAAGAAGAACAAGGAAACTACGAAACGGCTGGTGGGAAAACGGAGGACAGCGTATATGAGAATGTTGCTTCTGCCATACGTGAGTTGGATGATGCATTAAATGCGGAGCCAAAGGATAGGGATGAATTAGAATTGGCAACGGAATCTCTCCAACTTGCTGTAGACGAACTGGAGCGTGCAAGGAAAGACTTGGAATATGCTAACGCGATGAAGGAACTTGCGAATAGTATAACATCAGCAGAAAAGGTATTGGAATTAGCTGGGAACGCAATGAGACGATATATTTCAGCAGGTGGAACTATCTCTGATGATGTATATACATCTGTTGAACAAGCGGTAGTACAACTCAAGGCTTTGCTTGGAGAAGATCCTCAAAATAGGGAAGCCATTGAAGAGGCAATCAGGGAACTGGTTACACGCATCTTGGCACTTGATACACTAACAGAAGAGATGATTCAAGCGGCCAAGTCCGAAGAAACGGAAGAAGGGGACGTTGAGATTTCACTTCCGGAAGAACAAGTAGAAGAGGAGTCTGCACTTTCTGAGGAGGGGGCAGGAACTGAGACTACGATGGAGAACTTACCAAAGACGGCAACAACGATGTATTCGATTTTATTAGCCGGTCTTATCTTACTGTCTATAGGATTGTTGCTGTTGTTTGGGGGGCAAAGGAGAAAACCAAGGTTCTATTGTTAAGACATTAAGAAACACACTTGGTTATACACCCCAGCAATACCATAAAAAACATACGATTATCGTTTCTTAATAAAAAGTGATGTGCCTATACTCACGATCTCCTAAGGCAGTGACTTTTAGGAACTAGATTCAGTAGCAGATGCACTTAATAAAGGAGGAAGTCATCCAGTGGATGACTTCCTCCTTTTCATACTTTAATGCTGTTTTCCGAGTGTTAGGTGTTTTTCCGGCTGAGTTCTTTCTTACTCAGACCATTCTTCGATCAAAGCTTCTGCAGCTTCTCTTAAAGTTTCCTTCACTTCATCAGAAACATTTCTCATGTGGTTACTGTCAATACGGGACAGGAACAACTCCAATTGGTTAATAGCCTGGTTAATGCGCCCGCCGCTATAGTGTTTTTCAGCATTGGATAGGGCATTCCCCAATTGGTTCCCAGCTTGTCTCGGAATTTCACCACTGTCCACTAACTCATCGATGAACTGTTCCAACTCTTGAGGGGTCATTGGTTCTTCTTCGATGACGGAAAGGGTACCACCGGCAACAGCACTTGCTGTATTTCCTGCAGCATCAGTCATTGTTATCTCAATAACTGCATTCTCAAAGTGGGCATCTGGTGCTGTCCATGTACCTTCGTACACTCCTGGTTCTACTTCCACCATTTGTGTGCCCACAGAATTAGTGCTCATAGCACTTGGAATAGTTACGCGGAAGCTTGCTTCTCCACCTTCCGAATCACTCGTAAAGGAGACCGTGACACTTTCTCCAGGTGCAATCGTAACATCTTCTGAAGGTTCGATATTTTCAATCGTTGGGTCTGTCCAATCGACGAAAATAGTTACTGTCTCAGAAGAACTATTTCCGGCTAAATCCAAGGCCTCCACCGTAAAGGTGTTTTCCCCTTCATCAACAATTAATCGTTGAGAGAAAGCCCCGTCTTCATCAGTATCAACAGTTGTTCCATTAATAGAAACAGTACTCAAGTTTTCATCAGCAACAAAGCCTGCAACGTCCACCACTTGGGCGTTTGTCACTGACCCTTCTGAAGGTGATTCAATAGTGATTTCTGGTGCAATGGAATCTTTAATGACAGTGATTAAATTTGATGGTAATGGAATTCCATCAGCGTCACCTTGAACAAAGATTTCATTTTCCCCTTCAGATAGGGAGATTGTGGCAGTAAATGGTCCAGAACCATCTCTTTCGGCAATCCCTGTTTCTTCTCCATTGTTGTAGACAGTGATTTCACCGTCACCACCGAATTCACCGGTAATATCAATGCTGTCTTCTGAAGTATACAATCCATCTTCAGGAGAAGTAATTTCCGGTGCTTGGAGTGCGTACGCAACATTAGCACGGATCATAAAGTTACCGTTATCGAAATGCGGTTCAAATGCACCGTTTATATATAGATAGGATCTTTCTGCATTCGGGAATTCTTCATCCGTTCCTACTGCTGGAGAGAAGTCTCCGATTTGGTCTTGCAGGGTGGTAATGTAGAAATCCCTGTCTGTTGTAAAACTATAGTCGGTTAAATCGATATAGTTCCAGTCACCGCGCTCCACTTCCACAGGGACAGGGCCAATTACCCGCTCATTCGGATTTCCATTTTCATCTGTATCGTAAACGACAATATTGATTTCATTTCCGCCTGGTGATGGGAAATCAGATCCCCAGATGAACATGTTTACACCTCTTATTTCGGCCATTCCATCTGGTGAGAATTTGACTCCTAGCCCATTTCCGGCTGCGTTTAGTACTAATGCATTTTCTGCAATTCCATTATCATAAGCAATTTCATCTTCATATCCGATGAATTGCTCTAAGCTGATGTTCAATTCAACGACTTCGCCACCCTCGACGGTTACATCATAATATGCAGGATGGTAACCTTGGGCAGTGACGTGTAATGTGTAATCCCCTTCGTAAATATTTTCCATCAGGAAGTTTCCACTTTCATTTGTGGTTACAGATGGGACGAGTGGATCTTCCACTACTCGGATAGATGCATCCGCTACAGGAAATTCTGTGAATTGGTTCGTAACTGTTCCTTCGATATTTCCGGAAGGCAACGGATCTAGGATAAAGTTATGATAGGTTGTTTCATCTTCTGTAATGGACAGGGATACTTCTTCAGGATAGAATCCATATGCTTCCGCTCTTACGGTTACAGTTTCCCCTTCCTCGGTTGCTCCACTGCGGAGTGTATATTCTCCGGTTAATGGATTCGTATTAGTGGTTCTGTTCGTTTCCAGAATGGTTACTGTTCCGGATACAGGAAGTCCGTCAGAAGAAAGGATATTGCTTCCACCGGAAACTTTTTTGTACTCGTAGGAAGCAGACTCCTTTTGAATCACATATTCCATCTCGTAACCTGATAGTTTTTCCCTTGATGTATCAACCGAAACACGTTCCAATGGCGTTGATTCTGTCTGGATACTAGGTTTCTGTTCAGTTCCATTTTCAACGGCACCTAATACGTAGACATCATCAATGTACCAGCCTGGACGGGTAACTGAACCGTCAGTATCTAAGGCAAAACGGAATTGAATTGTTTCTCCGATATAACTGTCTAAGGAAATTTCTCCTGTATTCCAGTTTTCAAAGACATTAGTATAGGATTCTAAAGTATCCCATGTGGAACCGTTATCGCTGGTTACTTCCACATAACCGAAATCCCAGTTGTTTTCAATATTCTGCCAGTAGGTAAAGTTTAGTTCCGCAAAGGAAAGGTCTGCACTTAATTCAATTTCTGGGCTCATAATCCAACTGTCTTCATTATTGTTGTAGCTTCCAGAAAGGTTTGTTGCCCATAGGCTTTCACCAGAGTAAGCTTCCCCAGGACCGGACGTAGGTACACCCCACTCCCAGCTATTATTTGTTCCGCCAGTAGTAAATCCTCCATTGTCTGAATCAAAATCCGTGTGGAAGATGAATTCCACAGCAGGAGGAATTCCGGAAACTTCATTGGAGTAGTCACTTTCATTGTCAGAATAGTCAAATGCTGTTACAACATAAAAATATTCAAGACCAGCCTCCGTAGCATTATCGGTAAACTCCGTATGTGCGGTAGTACCGATCATTTCATAATTGGAACCGGATGTTGTTGTCCGATATATATTGTATCCATTAGTATCCGGTGCAATGGAAGCATTCCACGAGAGGTTAATTCCTGTGGAAGTGCTTGACGCTTCTAAACCGGTTGGGGCATCTGGTGCTTCTGTGTCTTCTCCCACAAGTTCCACATTATCCAGGTACCATCCCGTGTACTCAATAATACCGTCAGATACTAACTCGAATGCCACAAAAATAGGGTTTTCCGAACCAGCATATGGATTTAAATCAATAAACAGGTTTCTCCACTCTTGATCACGGGCTGAAAATTCATCAATTAATTCCCATGTTTCACCTAAATCGGTGGATATACCAATGAAACCATAATCCCAACCTGCTTCAATGTCGTACCAGTGATTTAGTCTTAAGGATGCTTCTTCCGCATCACGCAAGTCCATTGGTGGCAACAGTAACAAGTCTGCTGCATTTGGAGGATAATTTCCGGAAAGGTTTGTCCCAATCACTTTCGACCCGACTACAGGATCTGGGCTATCTCCGGATGGTTCACCCCATTCCCAACTTCCGTTCATCTCCCATCCTAAAGGATAGTCCTCAAAGTCTTGACTATATTCCCCAGGAACGATTCCAAATTGTACTTCCACAAAAAATGTATCAGTGGCAGTTGTATTCCCACCAAAATCATGGGCTAGAATCTGATATTCAAAGCCTGGTTCAATGGAATACATTGGTGGAATAACAGCTTGGTAATTTCCGTTTAAGTGATCTCCAGAAACACGGGATAGGGGAATAGAGATATCTTCTTCCAATGTTTCATGACTTAAAATAACTTCTGCTTCTAGAACTGCCACATTATCTGTGATCGTTGCAGTTATTGGAAGCTCTAACCCTGAAAAGGTAAAATCAATTGGATGATGTTCAATCGTAGGTGGTTCTTCATCAGAGCCATCTGTCAGAACTTGTCCACTAATAAATCCGGTACCATCAGCAATGAGGGATACTGCCTCAAAAGCATTGACTAATCCCATCCCATAACCATCGTTTGGTACTTCTGTATATTGACTGTCTGTTAATGGTGTAGCTGTTTCATTCATGATTTCCTCAAGCTCATCGGGAGATAAGGAAGCGTCGATGGATAATAATAAAGCAGCGACTCCAGAAACATGCGGGGAAGCCATAGATGTACCACTCCACAATGGTCCACCTTCATAACTGCTTCCAGGCACGGATGAACGAATGCTTACACCTGGTGCTGAAAGATTAGGCTTTTGATCTCCAGAATAGTTCGCAGGACCACGGCTTGAAAAGCTGGCAACTATATCATTACTGTCTGTTGCGGCGATCGCGTAGGACTCTGGATAATTAGCAGGTGGTGTTACGGTCTGTGCACCAGGACCATCATTCCCAGCAGAGAACACTGGCAATTGTCCGGCGTCACGCCAAGCTGTAACCATTGGGCGATACCACTCATCTATACCAGGAGCGCTCCCCCATGAATTTTGGACAATATCCGGTGCAAGGCTAGGATCTCCCTCAGGTGCCAGCATGTATTCCCCTGCTGCCAATAAAGCATCTCTTGGACAACCGGCAGAAGAACAGGCAGACGCTGCAATCCATTGGGCACCTGGTGCCACCCCAATTTTGTTATCACCGGTTGGCTCTTGTCCCATCACTGTCCCGGTAACATGTGTTCCATGACCGTGAGTATCGAATGGTAAAGAATTGTTTCCAATTCCATCGTACCAGTTCCCAAAAGCATCAGGATTATCTGGGTCTTCAGGGTTGTAACCGCGGAAATTATCCTTTAGTGCAGGATGGTCCCACTGTACTCCTGTATCAATTACACCAACTACAATTCCTTCACCGGTAACGCCGAATGTATCCCATACGTCAGGTGCTTGCACCCTTTCGATGTTCCATTCAATGCTATCATCACTGGCGATAACAGGTGGTTCTTCCCCTTTAACCGGTTCCACAAGCTTCTCCAGTGCATTTTCTTTAATGGAGGCCACTTCAGGAAAATAGGATAGTTTTTCTATTACTTCTTTGGAGGCAGTAACGGAGATGACATTCATGATATAAAAGCTTTGAAACTCTTTAACGTCTCCTGCTTCCTTCGCTTTTTCAAGTGTTGCGATAATAGGTTCTTGTGTCGTTTTGGCCGCCGTTTGCAGACTGTCCACAACAGCATAGCGGGCAGTCATTTTTTTATGATGGTCTGTTGCATTTAGGCCAGCTTTTTGCTTCGCTTCTGCCGCAACCTTCGTTGTATCCACTTGTTCGGTTAATTCAATTAATACTTCAACGTACTCACTCTTTTCCAGGTCTTTCATGATGGTATTCTCTACTTTTGCTTCCGCCTGCTTTTTTGTTACCTCTTTCATCGTTGTTATATCTTTGGAGTTGCTGTTATATCCGCTGGTATTGGCAGCAACGGATGCAAATGGTGTGAATAACAAAATAAGAATGAGGATCACAGATATTCTTCTAGTAATTCGTCGATTAAAAATAATAGATTCCTCCTTTAATTGGCTATTTACAGACTTGAAAGTTGTGAAAGAGATGAACCTCCTTTCTGAACTGGGATTGTCTGTAAATGTTCATTTGTATCGTATTTTAAATTTTCTGATAATACAATGTGTGATATTCGACGGAATTTGGGATGGGGCATGCAAAGTTGTGCGAACAGTGACAGTAGGAGTCCCATTTGTTCGGAACATGGTTGGGAAGGAATGGTAGCCCCCGAGAACCCTCGAATAATTGGTAAAGTAGTAACGACCGACAATCGGGAGGTGACAGGCACCTCCCGATATTTGTCGAATACAAGGTATTATGATTGGTATTATTTGGAGGTAGTTTCTATGAGATGGGATGAAAGGTATATTTTATACTAGATTCATAGGGTTTTAGTAATAGATAGAGTGCTTTTTTGTAAGTGGTGGGGGAAATAGGAAGGACAAGTTTAGGAGCTTGTACCCCACTCTCTAGGTGGGGACAGATTACTTTTGTATTCCATAGGAGTATTGGAAGGGTTTTGTGGTGCCGCACGCCATGTTTCTGGTTAGATGGTCTTTGGATTTTTGTGTGGTTCGGGGTAAAATAGGAGTATGGATGGATGTTTTTATTTAGAGATAAGAAAGCCGCTCGTGACCATAGGCGCTTACGCTTTTCTTAAGTTTCTGTCCAAGTAATTTAGAAGGTTAGGATTGACGGCATCATATTCGTACATAATGGAGGGGTTTAATTGGTATATCCTAATTCTGGGGAAACAGTGGATTTAATTAAGACGTTGGTTTCGATTCCAAGTCCGTCTGGAAATACTGGAGAGGTTATTTCGTTTGTGGAGGGCTTTTTAGGGAAGTTAGGTGTGGAAACTCATCGAAATCGAAAAGGAGGTCTTATTGCTACGATTCGTGGAAAGGATGATTCGCAGCATCGGATGTTAACGGCGCATGTGGACACCCTCGGTGCGATGGTAAAGGAGATTAAGTCCAGTGGTCGATTGAAGTTGGATCTGATCGGGGGCTTTCGTTACAATGCAATCGAAGGGGAATATTGTGAGATTGAAACGGTGTCGGGGGAGAAGTTCACTGGGACGATTTTGATGCATCAAACCTCGGTCCATGTGTATAAGGACGCGGGTAAGGCGGAGCGAAATCAGACGAATATGGAAGTTCGTATTGATGCGATGGTAAATAGTGCCGAGGAGGTTCGGGAACTGGGAATTGAGGTGGGGGATTTTGTTTCCTTCGATCCAAGGGTACAGCTGTTGCCGAACGGTTTTTTGAAATCTCGTCATTTGGATGATAAGGCGAGTGTAGGGATATTGCTTCAGCTGATCAAGCAGGTGGTTGTAGATGGGCTGGAACTTCCTTACACGACTCATTTTCTTATATCCAATAATGAAGAGATTGGGTACGGTGGAAATTCGAATGTGACGCCGGAGACGGTAGAGTATTTGGCAGTGGACATGGGTGCCATGGGTGACGGGCAGTCAACGGATGAGTATACGGTATCCATTTGTGTGAAGGATGCGAGTGGACCTTACCATTATGGGCTGCGGAAAAAATTAGTGGATCTGGCAAAGGGAAATGGGGTTGGCTATAAGTTGGACATTTACCCTTATTATGGGTCAGATGCATCCGCGGCAATTCGATCGGGCAATGATATCGTCCATGGGTTAGTGGGACCTGGGATTGACTCATCCCATGCCTATGAGCGTACACATGTGTCGTCAATTGAGAATACAACGAGGCTCCTTTATCACTATTTACTGTCTGAAATGGAGCAAGTGTAATTTAAATAAAAGTTCACAAAAAAGTCGGGGACCAGGTCCCCGACTTTTTTGTGTTGTTTTGGGGGATTGCTTGAATTGTTGTCAGGAAGGAGATGGAGGGAAGGGGATACCAATCCAGATACTTGAAAGAATGGGAGAAGATAGGGAAAGGTGTTCAATAGAATTAGTTATATTTGGAGTTTTGGTTAACATAAGGGAAATGGTTTTATGAATCGTTTGTTTCAGTATAGTACCTTTCAGTATCGTTCAGTATCATTCTTACTCTGCTACTTCTGCCATGCGATTCGTGAAGCAATATTTTGAGGATGGAGGACTCATTTATGGTGACACGCAAAACAATTAAACATGTTAATAGGTATTATAATCGAATAATCAAATTTATCCCGATGACACTATTGATTGTGCTGCTTTCATTTTTTCTTCATCATGAAGTCATTCAGGCTAACCATATAGACTTGAAAAAGAACCGGCAAAATGAAATTCCACCAGCAGTTTCACTAATATCTGCACCGTCACAAACACCTGCTTTTACTCTTACTCCCATTCATCGGGTTTCACACCACAAAAATCTAAAGGCTGCGTATAACCATAATGACCAACTTTGGATCAAGACGGTTAAGGGAGAAAAAATGATTTCTGATACCCCCAGCAACCAAACGCCTAAATGGTCCCATGATGGGGAGTGGCTTGCCTATTCCAAACCATTGAAACAGAGTTCCAATCAAGAGGAGATTCTTGTTTATCATCTAGAGACGGATTCCGCTTACTCTGTGTTTCAACAAGGTTATCAGTTCCAGTGGGCACCAGACAGGAATATTCTGGCGTTTAAGAAGGATAGTGTTGGTGTTCTAAACGTCATTGATTTTCGTGATGGAAAACCGGGTCCGTTTTTTAACGTGGCTACAGGGGTTGATAATTACACTTGGATGCCAGATGGATCGGGATTTCTCGTCACTTCAAATGGAGAGAAAAAGTTGGATGGGTGGACCAATCCTGTTTTATATAAAATCAGATTAGACGGGGAGACGGAGGCAGATGTGAAAAAAGGGGAAAGATTTTTTACCGTTCCAGGAACGCTCCGAAAAGGGGGCAGTGAGATTCTGTCAATCGGAACAGGTAAGTTTCGTTGGTCCCCGGACAGAAGTTGGATTGCGTTCAAAGTTCATCCCACAGCCTCATGGGCAATGGACAATAACATGCTCACAGTATTGTCGGCAGACGGGAGAAATTTTGATATTGTCGGTGAAATGGCAGGAGGATTTCATTTTCACTGGGCACCAAACCGGAATCTGTTAGGTTACATTGCCGGGGAAGGTCGATTAGTTTTTGGATTTAAAAATAAACAGTTTGAAGTGGAGGAATATCATGGTTTTAGGTCCACACCTTATACACCGGAAAACTTTGTTGACCTAAGTTTTACTTGGACAGATGACCGCCATGTCATCGTTTCGAGGGCAGAGGAACAAGATTGGTCCAATGATCCTGCCAAGCGGGTCCTTCCGGAATTAATTCATATAGACATTGATGAAAATACCCAACAAAACTTATTTGATCTACTGTTTGATTATGGAGATTTTGATCCGGTCTATTTAAGTGGTGCAGGGAAAGTGGCTTGGGTACGATCGAATTGGGAAAAACATGAAGTGTGGATCGGAGAACCTGATGGATCTTCTGCTGAAAAATGGATTGAAAGTATAGACCAACAGGGAGATGTGTTCTGGTATAACTAAAGAGGTGCCTGTCACTTGTCGAATTCGACAAGTGACAGGCACCTCTTTCACCTCTTTCATCCTAGTAGGACGTCGATCAGGAAGATGATAATAATTGTCAGTTGGATAAGCCCCTTTGCAAATGTGCTGCTTAGAAATGCTAAAAGGGTACCAATGGAAACTTTAAAGGATTCTTTCCATGTCCTGTCCTGGACCATTTCAACGATAAAAACGAGGATGAATGGAACGATGAGTATACCAAATGGAGGAATGACAAAACATCCTATGATGAGACCTATGGTAGCAGCTCGCATACTTGCCTTCGATCCACCATATTTTTTCACAAAATAGAGGTTTGTTAATAGGTCAGCCAAAAAAATTAGTATTGTTAATATAATAGCGCTCATCCATGTCCACCAGGAAAGAGCGTCCGGATTAATGAAAAAGTGAAAAATGGCAATGCCGCCCCAAATCATTAAGATCGCAGGGATGATCGGGTAAATAAGTCCAATAAAACTGACGATAAAAAAAACTACAATAAGGATCCATAAAAATATTTCCATAAGAACACCTCGATTTATAGTGAATTATTAGAATTTTTGGAATATAATTGATTGGAATAAATGGAAAACGACATACAAAAGCCAAATGCCAAATGCAGACTACATTCCCTATTATACGGAATAGAAGATCGAATTTAAACGGGGAGCTAATGAAAACAGGGAAGTTTACTCTGGTGTATGAAAGAATTCACCTACAAGGAATAGACAAGTTCCTTACAGAAAGGAGACGGAAGCACCATTTACACCATTTAATTTAACTCCGGAATTACGAATACAACCAAAATAAGAAAGTAGGAATGGAAGGATGGTAACAACAACTTATTACTATAAGTCCACGCTATTTTTCAAAGGAAAGGCAGAATTAAAGAATGGGAATGAAGAACAGATTGGAATTCTGGATTTTAGGGATGAGCAATCACTTGGTGTGGATGTGTTGGATTTGGATGGGAATCTCCTTTTGAAGGCTGATTTCTTGGCGTATAAAACCCATGACTGGGTTGTAAGAGATGGGTCAGGAAATTGGATTGGGACTTTGAAATTGGAGCCCACATGGTTTGCTGAAAAATACATTTACGATGCCGGCAATATGGGCTCGTTTCCAATTACCCCAAAGAAGTCCCGTCACTTTAAAATGCGTACTAGTGATGGAATGGAAATTGCAGAGTTTTATGATAAGCGTAGACTTTTCAGGGCCATACCTGTTTATGAAATAAAACTAGGTCCCGCATATGACAACATTAGTAAATGGGAAGCGATAGTAGTTATGATTGGAGTTTTTTATATCAAATTCCGGATAAAATCATGATCATTTATTAAATTTATTAGGATTTGTTATTGTTCAATGTTGATTTTTCGCTTCAGACACCGGGCATCTTCGTTGCAGTTTAATTATTTAAAATCAGCATTATCATTTAACATATCATCTCCATAATTGTTGGCTGAATAAACCGCTTGAAGTAAGGTAGGGGCATCGTTATTGGAAAAATATGAGATGGAAAGTGAGGAAATTGGAATGCCGAATTCATTGATATTTTTTAAGCTCCCATTAGTGTTGAAAGGGAAATACGAGATTCTTAATGGGGAAAAAGAGCAACTGGGAACGATAGATTATGGGGAAGGATTAACAACAAGTGATATGGATTTGTTAGATATGGAAGGGAAGATTCAGGTTCATGGATACCCACCTCCTGTTGATCCATCGAAAAAAATCCAGTTCGTGGAGAAGTCTTGGTACCTCACAGATGGTGAGGGAAGCCAACTTGGTAAAATAAAACGACGCCAGCCGTTATTTGGAGAAAAATATGATTATGACGCTGGAGATCGGGGGTTTTACACCATTGTCTGTAAGCCTTATTCAAAGAATTATAGAATCATTAATAGTGGTGGGATAGAAGTGGTGCAGTACCGTGATGTGGAATCGGCGTTTAAGGTTACAAGGGTATACAAAGTGCAACTGAATAATATTCACACAGAACCAATCAGTGTCTATGAGATCGTTGGCATGATCATCGGAGTACACTTACTAAGGGCGCATAACCGTTAAATGCCTAAATCAGTATTCCGTATTGGATTTTAGGGAGTTCGGAAGATTATAAACAATTTTTATCAGATCATTCGTGAAACTAAGCCGAGAGACAGAAGTCCAAATTCAAAACGGAGAGAAGGATTGAAACTATTAGTGGCAAATCATCGTACATATACTATGATATTTGAAAGGAGAAGGTATCGATGCCACAGTCTACCATTTATTTTAGGGATAATTTCTTCTCGTCTGGAATTACGGAAATTTTTAACGGAGACAAGGAGCGTATTGGATCTCTAGATTTAAAAAGTGCCTTTACCTCCAGTGTTGATGTACTTGATCAAAACGGTAATATTACAGTAAAGGGGCATTTCCCTGTTTTTTCCTTTCGTTGGAACATTTCTGACGGGGATGGAAATGCGCTCGGAAGCCTGAAACAACGAATGTCTTTTTTTTCAAAAAAATACGAGTATGATGCTGGAGAACGTGGGATTTACTCGATTAAATCTGAAGCATTTTCCAAAGAGTATCAAATTCTAAATTCGGATGAGGATGTTATTGCAGAATTCCGGCGCTTAAGTGGATTCTTTGAGTCCCCTGTCTATCAGTTAACAAATCAATCAGAGAATTTATTTAATGATGAAGTGGTGGCATTGGTCATGGGAGTGAATATGATCAATAAACGAAACCAAAGTAGCGCCAACACAGGGGCACATTAAAACATAACAGATGATGGGAATGGGAAAAAGAAAGTACCTTTATTAAAATGAAGTGAGGCTGTCCTAATATGTCGTTGAATAAAATGACTTTGAGGGGCAGTCTCCTCTATTGCATCATAGTTCAATAATTAACCTGAGAATGCAAGATATCTCCAATCCATCAACTCGGCTACAACCACTGATTCGCTAATAACCCCGTCTCTCCATTTTCCTAAGTGATCCCGAAACGGAATGAACACAAACTACAAACTTCAAACTGCCACATCCCCAAAAAGTTTGCTAGAATAGTAGACATCTGTGTTTATAATACCAGAGGGGGATCTGAAATGCAGCAACAGCGAAGCAATGATCAGTCAAAAAATTATCCTAATAATTCCCATAATAAAAATCAACATTCCCGAAAAAAGATAGTACAGAAAACACCATTTTTCTACGGCTGGATCATCGTAATCATCGGTGCGTGGGCCGTGTTCCTATCAGGGCCTGGTCAAACCTATTCCGTCTCCATCTTCATTGACGCTTACGTGGAGGAATTTGGCTGGAGCAGATCACTTATCTCAACCCTCTATTCCGCTGCCACCATGGCATCAGGAATAGTCATGATCTTTATGGGTAAACTCATAGACCGAGTAGGCCAGCGCTGGATGTCTGTTTTCGCCGGTATTATGCTCGCCGTGGCCTGCTTTTTCAACAGTCTCATCCTTGGGCCATTCATGCTCCTAATCGGATTTTTCCTCATCCGCCTTTTCGGTCAAGGATTGATGGAACTGGTCCCGAATACTCTGATACCTCAGTGGTTCGTGCGAAAACGGGGTAGAGCATTTGCATTCATGGAGGTGGGAGGATTCCTCAGCTCAGCCGCATTGCCCCTCGTAAACGTGTGGCTCATTCATCAATACGGTTGGAGCGGAGCTTGGCAAGTGTGGGCCGTCGTACTGCTGATAAGCTTCGTCCCACTTGCCTGGATATTCGTGCATAATCGTCCAGAAGACTTTGGATTACTGCCAGACCAGAAGAAAACTTTTGGGGATCAAGAACACACTCCGTTGGAAGTGGTATCTCAACAAAGCAAAACAGATACGAGTTTTTCCACAATAGAAGAAAATAGCTGGACATTAGAACAGGCGATACGGAGCTGGGTATTCTGGGGTGTTCTCTTCTGTATAGCTGTTCCGGCCATGGCGAATACTGGAATGACGTTTCATATCGTGTCCATCCTTGGAGGAGGGGGAATGACGCGGGGAGAATCAGCATTTATACTCAGTATCATGGCCTTGATAGCATTTCCAATCAGTTTTTTCGCTGGATTTCTTTTGGAGCGCATGCCATTGTATAAGCTATTTGCCTTTACTTTTTTTATTGAAGCAACAGGTGTCCTAGTCTTAATCATGGCAGACAGTTACAATATGGCCCTGCTATTTGGAATATTGAGAGGGGTTGCCGGAGGGTTTGGGACACTATGTATCGCCATGATCATCCCACAATATTTCGGACGGGCACATCTTGGAAGTATTAAAGGGATAGGTTTTACATCCACTGTTATAGCGTCTTCGTTAGGACCATTACCATTTGGTATTGCTTTCGACTGGTTTGGAGGATACACCGAAATTCTACTGATTATGCTCATATTTTTTCTGCTGGCCACTGTTATTGCCTGGATTAACCGCAAACCATAATCAAAAGGTACTAGGTAATTGTCAAAAGAAATTTGTAGAAATGCCCACATCTATACATGCTACCGGAATAAATAAAACAGCACTGGATCCCCCTAACTCAGTGCTGTTTTCCCAGGTCACTAACAAAAAAACATTCAGAACCTTAAGCGATTTTAATATTCTTATTTGTTCTTACAACACTTTCCTTAAAGAATAACGGTGCTTGATCTGTCTCCCAATTACCAGTTTACACCCATTTGATACACAGACCCTTGGGAACCGAGGCCACTGAAAAAGTTTAAAACCACTTTTTCAGTGCCTCCCCACGCAAAGTTAATGAAGCGCATACATAAGTATATTAATAGATTATAAGTAAATCCTGCCAGACTTTAATAAAGATAGAATAGAATTCAAAATTGAGATTCGATAGGTATAAATACCTAGTTAGAGATTCTAATGTTCTATCCAGTGGAATTTTTTAGTTATAATTCCTTATGGTAAGATATGAATCATATGGATGATAATATAAGAAACACCATAAATCGTACGAAAGGGCAAAACCATTGAAAAATGGTGACGCAAAGCTAAAGGGGCTACGTCGTTACGTCGTTACGTGGGATAAGCCAGCCAGTTACCGAATACATAGTTTGCTGAAGAATGTCCGTTACATTCGCAAACCGCTAAGCTTTAACGCAAGGAAAAGCGGAATTGCACAAGAAGGTGACATTCGGAAGCAACGGTAAAAAACCTATCGTCGATTTGGTGTATGATAGGGGGACTTATGGTGAAATCTTTACAGAAAAATCGTTTTATGAACAATGGCATGTTGAGCTACAATTTATGCCGATTCAACCACTCCCAAAAACAGCGCCTAGAAATTTGGACAAGTCTGCTTTCACCACGAAGAACTTCTAAAGTTAATAACAAGATAAAAGTGTGCATCTAATCAAATGATTAGGTGCTAGTTTGACTCCATCAATAAATCGATCTTGTTTCAACGAGTATATGATATAAAATAAAGTGACTCTAAAATTCGCTTGAAAATGTTATGGTACTGGAGCTTGGCGTCCAAAAAATAGTAATCTTCAAATGAGATAGGGGAGAGTAGGATATAATACTATTTTTCTTATGGAAATTTAGCGAAAAAAACTTAATTAATACCCACAAAATGTAAATATAATACGAATATATTTTAAGTTCTAATCATATTTTTTCAATATATGCGATTATTCGTCATCTATATAGGAAAATCGGCATTCAAAGCCAAAAAGAAATTCATTACCACAAGGAATAACTTTATCTGAAAGGAGGTTTATTCTTTTGAAGCCATACACAGAGAATTTAAAGGATATCTCAAAACTTGTCATTGAACATCTTGAAAGACAAGAGACTAACTTTATGGAACTGTGGGAGACAAGTATAGTCACCAGCAATAATGATATTTTTAAAGAAGATATTAGAGAAAATGGATATCAAATGTATTTATTAGTCAAAAAAATGTTGCTGGGAATTACCTGTGAAGAAAATTTGAAGAATTTGGCCCATAAAGTAGCCCGGGAACGGATGGAGGCAGGAGTCAACATAGGAGATTTTGTTTATAACGTTAATAGAGGAAGAAGTATTATCGTTAAATACGTAATTGAATCAGGTGTACCTCATAAAGAACTTCAACAGATTATTGAAAACATTAATGAGTATTTTGATCAATTTTGTTTCTATGCAGTATCGAGGTATACCACTCTGAAAGATAATGAAATTCAAGAAAAAACCTCCTTTATTCAGCAAACACATAACGATCGCCTAGCGGTCCTTGGGCAGCTATCTTCTAGTTTTGTACACGAATTTCGAAATCCGCTCACATCAATCATAGGATTTAATAAATTGCTAAGAAAAGAATTAACATCACATCCCTATTTAGATATTATTGATCAAGAACTGGATCAATTAAACTTTCGAATCACCCAGTTTCTACACACATCAAAGGCCGATTCGAAGGATAAAAAAGTGGATGAGGTGGATTTACACGAACTGCTCGATGATATTTTGCGATTTTTGTATCCAAGTATCGTGGAAGGGGACGTAAATATAACAACTCATTTCAGTACGGAGTTGAAAATTCACGCAAATAAGGAAGAATTAAAACAAGTATTTTTAAATATTCTCTTCAATTCCATTGATGCGGTGAAACAAAATAAACGGAATCGTGAGATCGATGTGACTTGTGATAAGCGGGAAGGTCATATCTATATAACGGTGAAAAACAATGGGCCAGTCATTCCAAAGAGTGTCCAGGAAACAATCTTTGAACCATTCTTTACAACGAAAGAAAAGGGGACTGGAATAGGTTTATACGTTTGTAAAAAAATAGTGGAAAAACATGGGGGAGATATTTCCTGTGATTCCAACAATCGAGAGACACGATTTATTATTAAACTTGGAACATGCATGCAATAGCAATTTATAATGACACATCTTCGTTAATGAAGGTGTGTCTTTTCTGATTCTTTAGCGAGAAAACTCTATTTTTAAAAGATAAGAATATATAAAATTTTGCACCATCGGGCATTGTCTAGCTGAAACTTCCATTTTATATGTTTAGATCTTTTAGTTAAGGGAATAGGAAATCTATGAATGAAAATATTTCAGATGATATATCACTAAAGTACTATGTATGTGACTGAAAATGGAGTTTATTGTCTTATTTTGTAGAAAATACTAGACTTTATACTCATGTGTAAATATAATGGCTATATGGAATTAAATAGATTTTTCGAAAATGGCAAACTTATCGAAAGGTGAGGACGCAAAGCCACGGGCCTAAAGCGAAATGCAATGGTAGCCGGGTTACCGGGAAAACATGCGATGAGTATGCCATTTTCTGGTATGCTTTTTTGTTCGTTTAGTTTTAAAAGATAAGAAAGTATAAGTTTTTGCACCTTCGGGCAAGTTGTCCAGCTCCAGCGCCTACTCGCATGGGAACTGAAAAAGTGGTGCTTTTCCACTTTTTCAGTCCCTCAGCAATGAGCGTAGCCGTCGCAATCTTTAAAAAGCATGATAGGAGTGTTTTTTTTCCTATCATGCGAGCGACGAGCGCAGCCATTGCCATACAAATAAAAGGAACTGAAAAAGTGGTTTTAAACTTTTTCAGTTGCTTCTTAATCGCTACGGGGCAC
>NZ_JAHQCS010000043.1 GCF_019042215.1 Evansella tamaricis
ACCACTCCTATCATGCTTTTTAAAGATTGCGACGGCTACGCTCATTGCTTAGGGACTGTAAAAGTGGAAAAGCACCACTTTTTCAGTTCCCATGCAAGTAGGCGGTGGAGCTAGACAATGCCCGAAGGTGCTAAAACTAATAAAAGAACGAGGCTGTCCCCCTTTAGATCACTTTTCCTTGACCTTATGGACAGCCCCGTTCTATTATCTTGTGTTAATTATTCTTCGTCAACATCAATAGTTTTAACAGATTGATAAGATAATGCCAAAGCTAAAGCAGTTGCTTCAATCTCTTCATCCACATCAACTGGAAACTGAAGTTTGACATAGTAGCGCCCATGTTCTGTCACTTCCACAAAAGTGAACTGACGGTACTCTTTCCCACGGATACTATCTGCCCAATTCCCCGGTTTAGTTGCATCCCCTACCACTTCAATGACGTAATGGAAAGGTAGTGATTCGTCCAACTCATGAACATTATAGTCATTTACATGACCTGCTGTACCGAGTAAGCTTGTCTCTAAATGAATGTCACGTGCTACATCTACCTCACGTGTTAAAACATTCTCACCATCATAAATCAAGTTTTCTTCCACTATGAAGTTTAAGTCACTAAGTAAATGGCCTTCTTCAAACGTTGCAATCGCTGCAGGCTGTCCTTCTTCTCTATACGTAAAGGACATTCCATCTAACACTTTAATTTCCTTGTCAAATGTTGTTGTATAGTAAGTAGCATCAAGGATTATTTCTTCCCCATTCAGCTCAATCCGAATTTCATCCTCTGTAGAATCAAGAACAGGAAATAGGAATTCTTCTTCTTCATTTACATCTTTATTCCCTTCAGGCTCCAGTACTATTTGAGATTCCTCAGAACTGGAACCATTTAAGTCTTGTCCACCTGTTTGGATATTATCTTCCTTTTCGGTTGTGCCACATGCTGTTAACATTAGTGATATACCACCAACAAAAATAGTTTTAAAGATAATCTTCATACTTATACCCCTTTTCAAATCTATTTACTATATCATTATAACAATTTGAAAAGGTGTATTTAGGTATTTTATAGATATTCTAAGATTAATAATTATTTGAAAATAACACAACCCTTGTAAGAGTAAGTGTTTCGCCACCCTAAACAAATATTGAAAAATATTGGAAATATTGAGATTCAACAGTAATTATGTCCATTCGTTTCGATATTGCTGACACTTTTTTTCTAATTCATCCAGTTTTACGATTATGCGGTCAATATCTTCAATACCTGCTTTTTCTGGATCGATAGAATCAAGCATTACTATTAAATGGTCCATCTGTTCATGTAAAAGATTCATTTTTTTGTTTTTTTCAAGATCTGAGTTTTCCAACAATAATACCCCTTTACCTATTAATTAGTACTTCCTTTTAATCATACCCATTTTATCAAAATTTTATCTGTCGTAAAAAGGATATCATCTTGTCCTTCCATTCTCTTATTCTATAAGTTCGTGTATGATTAACTAGTGCAAAACAATTTTCATAAAGGAGTGCCAGAATGAAAGTAAAGGACATTACGCCTTCCTTCGATCCATGGGAAGCTTACTTAGATATGGAAGAGTATGGTGAATTACAACTAACAAATATTGAGTTCACAACAACTAACCTCTGTAACATGCGATGCGAACATTGTGCTGTGGGATATTCCTTACAACAAAAAGATCCAGATCCACTGCCGTTGGAATTATTCCTGAAAAGGTTGGATGAGATATCTACTCTCCGCTGTATTAGCATTACGGGCGGCGAACCAATGATGTCGTTAAAATCAGTGAAAGAATACGTGGTTCCCCTCCTGAAGTATGCCCATAACCGAGGAATTCGCACTCAAATAAACTCTAATTTAACAATGCCAGTGGAACGTTATGAACTTATCATTCCATATTTGGATGTACTTCACATCTCTCATAATTATGGAACTGCTGAGGATTTTGCGGAGATTGGCTTTGCAGTGATGGACCGAAAACCATCCTGGAGGCAGAGGGAATCTCTTTTTCATCGAATGGTGGAAAACAGTAAATACTTAACCCAAAAAGGGGTAATGGTATCTGCAGAAACAATGATCAACTCCAGAACATTACCGCACTTGGAAAAAATTCATGAACAAGTTATTCAAATGGGATGTCAAAGACATGAAATTCACCCAATGTACCCAAGTGCATTTGCAAGTAAATTGAAGATTGCCACGCTGGAAGAAATTAGAGATGGGATCCACCGACTTCTAGATAACCGTGATAAAAACATATGGATGTTATTTGGAACTCTTCCCTTTTATCCTTGTAATTCAGAGAAAGAGGATCAAGCCCTCCTAGAGAGGTTGTACTCCGAGAAAAACGTTACTGTGCGTAATGATCCAGATGGACGATCGCGCCTCAATATCGATATCTTTTCCGGCAATATTAATGTAACTGATTTTGCCGACGCAGGTATAGTAGGACATATCCAGAACACCTCGCTTACGAATGCTTATAACAAATGGAGAAAGTCAAAGCTGTCGAAGAGTATCGATTGTCATTGTCCCGCAGTGAAATGTTTAGGTCCTAACTTGTTAGTAAAACATGCTTATTATAAAGATGTTAATTTCACTGCTAGAAAACAGTTGCTGATTCGGTAAAAAAAGGGTTTCTCACTAGGCTATCAAGCCATGTGAGAAACCCAATTCTATTCTGCATTCTTTTTATTATTTTTCCAATTGACAAAGCGGTAAGCCAGAAAAGCAATATATAAGGGGGTTGCAATGTAAATTAAGTAAGGAAATTGGGCATAAGCTCCGATATAGATAACATACAACAAACAGCCAAGAAAAATGGTGACGATCGTTCCGTATTTCGGCAAAGGAACTTCCTTAAGACTTGGAATCCGTAATCTGCTAACCATTAGAAAACACAAGGCTGTAAATACAACCGTAGTTATTATCTCAGGGAAAGTACCTCCAAATAAAGTGAGTATTGCCAATATCCCACCTGCTGCAGTTATGGGCACACCACTAAAATAACTTTTCGTTGTTTTACTTGCATTGATATTAAACCTTGCTAAACGGTACGCACCGAAAAGTGGGAATAAGCCTGCGACTGCAAACCCTAAAAATCCAAACTGATAAAAATATGTATAATAAACTAAAAACGAAGGTGCTACCCCGAAAGTAACGATATCTGCTAAGGAATCTAATTCTTTCCCAAAATCGCTTTCCGCCTTTAACATTCTTGCCAGACGTCCATCCATACTGTCTAACATCATTCCAATTAAAATTAAAATAGCTGCATTATTATATTCACCACTTGCCGCAAAGCCAATGGAAAGAAAACCACAGTATAAATTACCCAGTGTAAATATATTTGGTATCATCTTTCTAACTTGTATTGTCACTTCTCACACCTCAAAATTAATATTCCCAATTGAATGATAAGTCCGATAAGGGTTATTACTGAATAGTATTTATTTTGTCATTATACCATTTAATCAGAGTACTAGAGAAGTGGTTCTAGTAAATCCTTTGCCCACTCCCAATAAAAAACACATGGGATTCTGAAAAAAATAAAATCATGAATGAGGGCACTGAAAAAGTGGTGCTTTTCCACTTTTACAGTTCCTCTAAGCAATGAGCTTAGCCGTCGCAATCTTTAAAAAGCCTGATAGGAGCCGTTTTCTCCTATCAGGCAAGCGACGAGCGAAGCCATTGCCATACAAATAAAAGGAACTGAAAAAGTTGTTTTTTACTTTTTCAGTGCCCTCTCATGAATCCATGTGTTTTAAAATGCTATTTGTTGTTCCTGTTGTATGTGCTCACAAAGTTAAACTACTTAGGCTGCTTCGACGTCTGTACCTTTAAATTTACATAGTCCTGAATTGGGATCCATGCTCCTATTCCTTGTTGAGTCACATTTTTTACTTCTAACCACTTCTTATCTCCCTTCACTCGAAGATAAACTTCACCGTAGGTTACTTTCCCTTTTTCATTCACTGCAGGTGCGAAAGCAGTTAAATACCCCACCATTTTTGGAGAAATATTATACACTCGGTCCGTTTTCGTTCCATATCCAATGACGGTAGAGAAACTTAATGGGAGCTTCATTTTCTCTGTCGCTTTCATTAACATCATTTTTTGGACCATATCCGCATTTGGAATTTCAGCAGTCAAGCCCCCTTTAATTCGCTTCTGCTGCTCTTGGTTATAATTGATTCGCTTTCCTTCATTTCCTCCACGGTTATCTAATACATTCGTATTCACTTTTTCAAAATCCCAATTAATTTTTGACTCTTCCGATTCATAAACTAATGGCCACTGACCTAAGTAAATGGAAATATTCATACCAATGGCTAATTTAGAACCTTGTATGGCAGATTCATTAAACATTTTGATTAATTCAGGATTTTCAATAGTTATTTCTGTAGAATCAAGGAGTTCTGACGCAAGATCACTTGGATGTAACTTTGGCAAATCCTGACTTGGATTTGGGTACGTATTATCTTTTGAAATATCCATCGCTGAATCCGGAATTAATTTTTCTTCTTCCTTTTCCTCTTCTGCAAATGACAACGGCAATAATACATTGAATAGAATAACTGAGAGAACTAAACTCAATAACACCTTTTTCATGTTAAATGATCCTCCTCATTCACTTCGAAAGAGTAATGTTGATTTAACATTAGTGTTACTATTCACTAGAAAATTATCCCCTTAAGGGGAAATAATGTAGTCTTGTTAAAAACTCTGCTAATTCCACTGATATATTTGCCAACTAAAAAAAACAATACACGAATACTCGGACGGAATTATTTAATATTAAGGCTCTGTTATCGTTCAATGTTGATTTTTGCGAAATTCACTCCCTTTCACCACGGGCACAAGTGCGACATCTGCTCATTCTTCGCAGTGTCTT
>NZ_JAHQCS010000044.1 GCF_019042215.1 Evansella tamaricis
GTCCAGCTCCAGCGCCTACTCGCTGCGGGGCACTTCGGAAGTGACAACTGAAGTCAAAGAGCGGACTTCAGGTTGTCATTCCTCCACTGCCCTACACTCGTGACCAAAGGCGCTTGCGCTTTTCTTATAGTCTAAGTGTTTGTCTACGGTAATTAAATTAACTAATTTAAAGGAGGGCTTTATATGGGACACGATATCTCAGGATATAATCAAGCCGGAGAGGAAATTGCTTATGCTCGATTTAGCATGGGGAATTACAACGCATTCATATTGTACAGTTTACTTGATGCAAACAAATTCAATGCAGGGGTAAGTGGGTCAGGAGAAAGTTCTAATTTCACGGTTCAACAAATGGAAGAAGCTTGGAATAACTATAATCAACAATATAATAAAGAGGATTCTTTAACCGAAACGGATATCTTTTATTGGGATAAAAACCAGATATCAGAGTTTTTACTAAACTGTTTAGAAACTGCAAAAAAAGAAGGGAGTGTCGGAGTGTATTTTGGTTAATCAAATTGACATTTCTTAAAATGCACCATATTTTTCCCCGGAAATTCCTACTATCCCATAAGATCTCATGATTTGTTGGCCAACCAGTCCTTACACGCTATCACTACTCTTCTTAAAATTGTCTAACTTGTCTCCTTTATGAACAAGGCATTCAAATTTCTTAATAGAACATTTACATTTTCTCTATATTGAATTCAAAATTCTTCGGTATCATAGTGAATAGAAAGATAATGATGGTGAGGGATATTTAAATGTCCTTATTACATGTACTTGGAAAGAAGCCAATCATAGCTGCTTTAAGGGACATGAACGATCTTCCCCTTGCATTGGAAAGTCAAGTGGACAATATTTTTTTCATGTGTGGCAGAATGAATGAAATGGAAAAAGCTGTAAGGTCGACCCATGGAAAAGGTAAGAGAGCGTTTGTGCATATTGACTTAATAAAAGGGTTATCTAATTCCGATAGAGAAGTAGTGGAATTTATAGCAGATATTCATGCTGATGGTATAATTACTCCTAAAAGCCATTTAGTGAAGGAAGCGAAAAAGGTAGGTATTTACGGTATTTTACACTTTTTTGTATTAGATTCCTTAACCATTCATAAAGGGTTAAGGATTTTGGAAGATATTCAACCTGATGGGATTGAAATTATGCCTGGTGTTATTCCAAAGGTGATTGAAACATTCTCTGCACGAGCGGAAAATACCCCTATTATTGCAAGTGGATTAATTTCTTCCAAATCGGAAGTGGAAACAAGTCTTCAGGCGGGGGCGACGAGCCTCTCCGTAAGTGAACAGATGTTGTGGGATTTAACCTTCGATAAATTGTTTCAAACAACGGATAATTAAATAAAAATAAACAGAGTGAAGTGATATGAGAGAAAGCTCTGTACAAGTGTGGATGTGGGAGTCTGTCCTGCGCACATATTTGTACAGAGCTTTCTTTTTTTTCCAAGTTTAATAGAAAGGGGATAGAAAAATTGTCCAATAAGACATTGATAATCAGCATTGACGGCATGGCTGCCAAGTATTTAAAAAACTCCAAGATCCAGTTGAAAAATATGAAAAACCTAATGAAAAAAGGTGTTTTCTGTGATCAGTTAACAACGGTATTTCCCACTTCCACTTGGACCATTCATACATCAGTGGTTACTGGTACATACCCAGGAAAACACGGAGTACTTGGAAATTGGGTATTTGATCGACAAAAGAATGAAAAGGGGGAATTCTTTGGGGACCGGGAATATGACAAGGATAAGGTGGTCTCTGTTCCTGCTTTGTATGATGTTGCGAAAGAATATGGCTATACAACCGCTTCTCTTTGCTGGCCAGTCACGAGAGGTGCATCCAAGATAGATTGGAATATTCCTGAATTTTATGAACAGGAACTATTCGATGAATTTGCCACCCAAACCTTTTGGGAGGAACTTAAAAGGAGTGGCTATCCAGTTCATAAATACGGGGAATGGAGTACAGATCATGGACAAGGCCACCTGCAAGATCATTTAACGGCCAAGATAGCAGAGTATTTATTCATTAATAAACAGCCTGACATTACATTTTTACATTTTTTATTAGTAGATAGCTATCATCACGATTATGGTAATGACAGTCCTCAAGTCTATTGGGCAATAGAATATATTGATTCCCTATTAGGGGAATTGATGAATACACTTGAAAACGAAAATTTATCTAACCAAACAGACGTATACCTCTTTTCTGATCATGGTTTGACAGATATGAAGCGGGAGTTTTATCCAAATCGATTATTCGCTGAAAAGGGCTGGATTAATCGTAATCAAAAGGAAAGATCCAGTGTCATAGCAGTGAGCAATGGAGGCAGTCTACTTATTTATCTAAACGATAAGGAAAACGTGACCGTAGAATCTGTTTCAGATGTTCTTCGAAACGAATCTGCAGTAGATCTGCTGTTTACCAGGGATGATTTTCCCTCCAGTGGTTTCCCGGGAGAAGGGGAGTGGCCGTTGGTTTGCCCCGATATGATCGTGGGACTAAAGCATGATACATATGCAGTGGAGGATGATAAAGAAGGTCCAGTCTACATGGAAGTGCAGTCAGCGAAAGGAAAACATGGTCATTTTCCCAATTCGGAAGATCTTACTCCATTTTTCATCGCAGCGGGTCCGTCCATTGGTTCGGGGAAAATTGAAAATATGCATATCGTGGATATAGCCCCGACGATTGCCTTTAACTATCAACTTCCTTTTTCACACAGCGATGGTCGCATCTTGAAACAGATCTTTAAAGGTGGTGAGGCACTGGATTAAAGAGGAGGCAGATAGAGATATGTGGAGGTTTAGGAATGGTAACAGGACTACTTGAGAAAGTTGACGCTTATTTATTTGATTTAGATGGCTGTATTTATTTTGGAGAAAGTCCTGCACAAGGGGCTAAGGAACTCGTAGACTTCCTTCGATCCAAACAGAAAAAAGTTTTCTTTGTTTCCAATAACTCAACAGATTCAGCAATGGATATTGCCGAACGACTTCATCAGATGGAGATTTTTGTTTCTCCAAATGAGATTTATCACCCAACGGGTTTTATAGGGGACTATTTATATTCCCTTCACGGTTCAGTTGTGTTAAAAGTTGCAGGAAGTAATCGACTACATGAGAGCCTTATGAATGCAGGTCACCGTATATTGCCGATAGAGGCGAAACAATGTCCCGATTGGGTAGTCGTTGGCAGAGACATAAACTTCACCTATGAAAAATTAACTTTTCTGGCAAGGGACTTGGAAGATGGGGCTGCGTTAGTGAAAACAAATCCCGATTCCTTTCACCTGGATGCCGATGGGAATAAGGTTCCTGAAACGGGTGCTATTGCATCTGCATTAGAATTTATGTCAGGAAAAAAAGGGTTTGTCGTGGGGAAGCCAAATCCTTTATTGCTACAGAAAATATTAACGGACAATCAATTAGTACCTTCCCAATGCGCCATGATTGGAGACAATCTTTTAACGGACATTTATGGTGGCAAACAAGCGGGACTAATGACAGTTTGGCTAAAAGGAAATCAAACGATCGAACAGAGTGAAACGGTTCCTGATATTACAGTAAGAACAATAAGTGAGCTAGGGCAATTATTAAATACATTAAATATAAAAGCGGAGGTATAAGGATTATGAAAAAACTAGTATCCATTTTAGTATTGATGTTGTTAATCAGTTTTGCTGTTGGTTGTTCAAATGAGGCGGAAGGAAATGTATCAGAAAAGGACAATGACACTACGAACGAATCTTCTGAAGATCAAACAAAGGAAGAGGAGAAACAGGAGGAAATTGCTCAAGATCCGACAGAAATAACTCTTTATTTTCCTGTAGCTGTTGGGGGACCGATCACAGAACTGATCAACACGATGGCAGATGATTTTAATGCTGAGCAAGATGCGTACATTGTTAATCCCATTTATACGGGTAGTTATGGAGAAACGATGACGAAAGCTCAAACAGCAATGAGAAGTGGAGATCAACCCCACTTAACGGTTTTATCTTCTACAGAATTATTTGCACTCCTTGAATCTGACATGATTATTGCTTTAGATGATCTTATTGAAGAATCAGGTGGAGACGATTATTTAAACGACTTCTATTACGGGTTTTTAGAGAATGGTCAAACAGAAGGAAGTACGTATAGTATCCCGTTCCAACGTAGTACACAAATTCTGTTTTACAACAAAGAGGCATTTGAGGCAGCAGGCTTAGACCCTGAAACACCACCTACAACTTGGGATGAGATCGTAGAATATGGAAAACTTTTGACGACGGATGATCAATGGGGTTATGAAATTCCTTCCACTTCCTTTGTGGCTTGGTTATTTCAAGGGTTAGCACTTCAAAATGGAAAGAACTTAATGTCTAGTGATGGTACAGAAGTTTATTTTGATACTCCGGAAAATGTGGAAGCATTAGAATTTTGGAGGGACTTAGCCTCTGTTCATGGAATTATGCAAGATCCAGTTATTGATTGGGCAACTTCTCCTACAAGTTTCTTAGAAGGACAAACGGCAATGATGGTCCACACAACTGGAAACCTAGCTAATATTCGAGATAATGCAAGTTTTGAATTTGGAACAGCTTATTTACCAGCAGGAAACCGTGATCATGGTACACCTGTTGGTGGAGGAAGTTTCTATATCTTTAATGGTATTAGTGAAGAGGAAGAGCGCGGTGCTTGGGAATTCATTAAATATGCTACGAGCCCAGATGTAATGGCTCAATGGAGTATTGACACAGGTTATGTGGGAGCAACAGAATCTTCATATGAAACAGAGATCATGAAAGCATATCTGGAAGAATTCCCACAAGCGGCAACAGCAAGGGATCAATTGGAACACGCACATGCATCTATTTCAACATATCACAATGCTGAGATTCAACAAATTCTTTCTGACTTTGTTCAAGCTGCCTTATTAGGGGAGATGACAGCAGAAGAAGCGTTAAAAGCGGCTCAGGAACAAGCAGATCAATTATTAGCTCCATATAAACAATAATTTATACTAGGGGAGAGGAAGGAAGAATGAAAAAGAGATTAAGAACTAAACTGCATACATGGTTCTTCCTCCTTCCTTCCCTTGTTTTCCTTATCTTGTTTACCTTTTATCCAATGATACAGACGTTGATCCAGAGTTTTACTCATACTTTCCGTGGAGAGACGTTTTTTGTAGGGATGGAAAACTATTTGATGCTTAAGGATGACAAGGTGTTTTGGAAGGTAATGGGCAATACAGTAACGTTTGTTTTAGCAGTTGTTCCCATTAGTATGGCTTTGGCACTTAGTATGGCCTTGTTTCTTAACCGGAAATTTATCGGGAGCGGGATAATGCGAGCAGTCTTTTTTTATCCGGCAATCATTCCTTCTGTTGCGATCGCAAATATATGGTTATTTGTGTATACTCCTAATTTTGGCTTACTAAGCCAGTTCCTTTCCCTATTTGGAATATCATCATTGAACATACTGGGGAATACGGAAACAGTTTTATGGGGAACCATCGTGATGGCTATCTGGAAGGAAGCAGGGTTTTATATGATTTTTTACCTGGCAGGTTTACAAAATCTCTCCAAGGAAATCTATGAATCGACTAAATTGGACGGGGCGAATTCGTGGCAAAGCTTTTCCCGTATCACTTTTCCACTGCTTATGCCAACTACATTGTTTGTCCTTATTTTAGCAACTACGAATGCGTTTAAACTAGTGGATCATCTCGTTGTTATGACGGGTGGAGGTCCAAACAATGCAAGTAATTTACTTCTATTTTACATATATCAAACGGCCTTTTCGTACTGGAATGACAGTAAAGCAGCGGTTTTGACAATCATTTTTCTAGTAATCTTGCTTTCTATAGCTGTGTTCCAACTTGTCGTATTAGAGCGGAAAATCCATTACAGGTAAGGGGTGAGTCAAATGAAGTTAATGAGATTAAGTATGTATGTATTAGGAGCATTATGGCTCGTTCCATTTATCTGGGTGTTCCTTACCTCGTTTCAACCAAGAGAAACCATTGGATCAGGTTTATTTCAATTCACCTATACGTTAGATAACTATACATCAGCCTGGTCAGGGGCTCCTTTTTTACAGTATTACTTAAATACGACGATTATAGTACTGGGAATCCTAAGTGTTCAGTTATTTACTGCAACATTGGCTGCGTATGTTTTTGCAAAAATGGAGTTTAAAGGAAAGGAAATTTTATTTGTTCTATTCCTTGTTCAACTGATGGTACCAAACGAAGCATTAATCGTACCAAACTTTCAAATCATCAGTGATTTTTCCTTGATTGATACGAAACTGGCTGTAATGATGCCTTATTTTATGACAGCGTTAGGGGTATTTTTGCTCCGCCAGCAGTTCAAATCAATTCCAGCAGAGCTAGAAGAAGCGGCACGAATCGATGGGTGTGGGCCACTCAGAATTATAACGAAAATCTATCTTCCCCTTTCCGTTCCAACGTATGTTGCTTTTAGTTTAGTGTCAGTTAGTACACACTGGAACAATTTCTTATGGCCACTCATTGTCACTAATTCAGAAAAAAATCGGCCGATTACAGTGGGGCTTTCGTTATTTTCCGGATCATATGAAACGGGAGCGCAGTTTGCAGTATTGACAGCAGCTACAATTATTGTAGTGGCGCCACTGCTTTTAGCATTTCTTATTTTTCAAAGGCAATTTATGAATAGTTTTATGCAAACAGGGATTAAATAGGAGCAGGTCAGAAAAACCCAACTCCATGCCGAAGCAATTAAGTTGGGTTTTGGCTAACACTTGTATTCTGCAGATTAATCTAAAAATCGGAAAAGATCTCCATAAATAATCTTGTCGGAATAAAAAAGCTCCATTGCCCCTTTTTCTTGAATATCTTCACAAGAATCGAGGGAAATTTGTTCCCCGGTTGCAGTGTTAAAACACATATCATTTGTATAGATTAAGTCATCGGTAATGACGGAACCATTTCGTAATACAGCAAAGTCATCCCTGTCTTCAGCAAACAAGTCATTACCGAACATGATATGATCCCCCTCCGGTATTCCTAATAGATTGAGTAAGGTGGGCATAACGTCCACTTGACCAGATACAGAATCGATTCGCTCCCCTTCCATTCCTGGAATATGGATGAGAAGAGGCACGCGTTCCAGTTTCATTGATTCAAAGATATCAATCTTTTTCCCTAAGAAGGTGCTTAATTCCTCGTAATGACTGTTTGCGATACCATAGTGGTCGCCGTACATCACGAGAACCGTATTTTCATAGAGGCCATCTTCTTTAAGTCGCTCCACTAATATTCTCATTGCCTCGTCTGTATATCGGACAGTTGGGAAATATTGATTAACGACATTACTTTCTGAATCGAAAGGTTCTATCAATTGATCCTCTTCCTCTAAATGATAAGGAAAATGATTTGTTAATGTTAACATTTTCCCATAAAAAGGTTCCGGAATTTCCTTTATAAAATCCATTGATTGCTCTACAAAATCAATATCCTTCATTCCCCATCCCACAGAATTCATCATGGAGATTTTATAGTCACTAAAAGAGTATGTGTCTGTATAACCTAAACTATCGTACATTACATTCCGATTATAGAAAGTTAGATCGTTTGCGTGAAAATTAGCAGTTGTATATCCATGATTTACCAACGTTTTTGGCAGGGCATTCCATTCATTTTCTGCATGAGTTAAAAACACAGCACCTCTTCCTAAAGGATAAAGGGAGGTGTTAATAAGAAATTCAGCATCAGAGGTTTTCCCTTGCCCTGTTTGGTAGTAAAAATTTTCAAAGTAAAAACTATCTTCAATAAGTTCATTAATGAAAGGTGTGATTTCTTCTCCGTTAATACTTTCTTCAATGACAAAACTTTCAACAGATTCAAGTGATACAATGATCACATTCATATCTTCTGCAGCACCAAACATATCAGGATTAGGATCGACACGATGGGTTTCTAAATGTTTTTCTATGGAAGACCAGTCGTCTTCTTCCGCAAATACAGTTTGTGTACTTGTTTGTGTATGAACGAAAGCATCATATAGATAGAAGTTATAAATGCCCAATGTCTGAATTAATTGATTGCGATTAAACGTGTAACTTTTATCTAGAAAGCTCACTTGAGAAATGGCAATTGTGAAAAAAACCATCACTGTAATAAAGATTGGTTTTGATTTTCCAAAAGTGGTTTGGTTAACTGTAAACCAGCTAAATTTTTTTATAAGAACTAAACTAATAAGGACTATATCAATGAAATAAAGAAAATCTGACCAGTGTATTAAGGCAAAGATACTGGTGCTCAAGTCCCCCATATTACCGCCCATTAATAGCATCGGCAGAGTGATAACGTCGCTGAATTCCCGATAGTAAACAACATTAGAATAGAGGACGACGGTCAAAAGGGTACTGACGGTAAGGAAATATAAAACTTGAAGTTTCGGCTTTAACATGAGTCCAATACTATAGACAATCAATAAAATAAAGAGTGGATTTACAAAGAATACTAATGCTTCGATATACTGGTTAATATTTATGTCAAAAGTTATCAAGGATACTATGAACGTTTTCATCCATAACAAAACTAAACATAGAAGCATAAATCTATGGTGATTTATAAAATTTTCCATTTTCGCATCCCTTTCTTTTTATCCCATAAAAATGGAAATAGCAGTCTCTATTTTAGTATATGGAAGGAATTAGTGCAATGTTGATTTCATATTTACATGAATTTATAGATTTATATATTTATTTCCCTTATTTAAGTTTACAAAACGGACTGGACAACATATTTAGCAGATTTAATAAATTGTTAACTTTTTGATAAAAGTTTTTTAATATTCTATTAGATTTTCTGTGGAAAGCTCGTTATTTGAGTTGAGCTGGAGATGAGCTATCGGTAATACTGGATATGCAACCATCGTTGGGATTGTCGTTCCAGTGATCATTACGAAATTAAAGCTCGACCCGGTAATTGCCTCCGGTCCATTGAAATCCCATATCACCGTGCCGGGATCAAATAGTTAGAAACCAGTTATTATATTGACAAGTGAGACCTACTTCTCTGCTTTCCGGTTGTATGCTTCATACCTTTCTATTTATGGTCTTTCGTTTTATTATTGTTAACTCGTGCAACACCTAATGCAAGATTAGACTAAAGTATATTCTCCACCTTTTCTCCCAATGTATCTTCACAATCAACAATCAGAACAACTTCCGAGAAGGAATCGGGTACTTTCTCCTGTTTTTTTGTTTTCTTTTTCGTATAAAAGTAATCGATGATAAAACCGATAATGGCACCAATAGCCAGACCTAGTAATCCCCAAATAATTGGCCCCCATTTTAAAATGAAGCCAAAGGATGCCCCTAACACAGAACAGGCCGTCCCCAGTGCTGCTGCTATATCAAAGAGACTGACACCATCTGATCGATGAATGCTATCAAATAATTTCTTCTCTTCCCTCCTTTTTTCGAAAGGTACAGCTAAGATTTTGGTTTTATTTATTCCATTTTGCTCCAAATTAGCAATAGCAATTTCCAATGAAGTGGATTGTTCGAATGATGAGATAACTAACATGGGATCAACCTCTTTTATCCTCAAGTAATTTCAAGTGTAGATTTTGATAATTTTTTCTCAAGTACTCCGATTGTTCCGTTTTAAACAATTTATTGTATTCTATTGCTAATGAATAGGATTCATAAACAGCAAACCCGTATAGGGACGGCATAAATAATGCCCATTGTGGGTTAAGAATTTCGGTTCCTTCACTCAACCTACCTAAAAGGGTTAGATGAAGGGCTGGCAAAAAATTTGAGAAATAAGTACAAACAATCCAGCATAACAGGAGAAAAAATCCCGTTGGAATCCGCTTTAAATAAAGATGTCCCATACCAGGCATTAGGATAGACCAAACCATCTATAACCACGGTTGTCTCTTATCTAAAAAATTTAATCCCATTGCCCCTAGTTTAAACGGGACGATTGGTGCCTTATCTTTATTTGCGAGGACATATATCTTATTAATGTCTACCGATTTACGATAACTGTCCCATATAGAAGCGATGTAAACGGGAATGTATAATAAAACCCATTCCGTATTAATAACTTCCTTCGCCTTTTCAAATTCTCCTGTGAAAGAATAAACCATCGCTAAATTGACTTTTGCATTCACATTGATTATGAATTCCCAAGCAAATAAAATGAATCCCTTTATATAGGCACTCAACATAATATGCCCCATACCCGGGAAAGCAGCTGACCACCAGGCAGCGACCCAAGGATTTTTAAGCTGAATAATATTAGTATTAAAAGAACTGACATAGGCACGATAGTAGCGGGCTGACTGTGTTGATGTTTTACTATCCACTCATTTCACCTTCGTGGTTAATGGAGTCACGAAAAAACCAGCGATAATAAATTCTTGAGATATAATATGTACCCCATATGGTAATAAAACTCCAATACCATCGCCATTTTGGGTATGTAATAAGCCTGGTTTTTTTAACTGCATAATATTCAAACACAACAATTAGCGATGTGTGAAAAAAGTAAAACAGTAACTTTATTAAATTGGATTTTTTCTCAGGATAATGGATATTGAAAAGTGTACAAAGTGTAGGGTAAACAAAATACTCAAAAGTAAAACTTGCCTTATTTGCTTTTTTAAAAAAACGGATTGGATATGTAATCAATCCCTTCTCCACGACAATCAGTCCAAATAACCATGTGATTGCCTGCTTAAATAAAAATGCAACATGGGCATTTCGAATTTTATTTTTTGGGACAAAGAGGATGAGCAGCACAACACTGATAATCCAAGAAGAAATCAAAACAGTCTTTTCTTTTTCATATGCCAATGGAAAGCCTCTCCATTCTTAATAAATGTTTAATAGTAGTATGTACAACATTGCATTAAATTACATGAATTTCCTTAGTAAATAAGAGGACCTTAGTTAATATTTCTTTGATAGGTAAGAATTTATAAGTTATGACACCTTCGGAAGTGACAACTGAAGTCGAAGAGCGGACTTCAGGTTGTCATTCCTCCACTGCCCTACGCTCGTGACCATAGGCGCTTGTGCTTTTCTCGCTTTATTAAAATTTTCTATAAACAATTTTAGAGCATAGGCATATGCTAGGAGTGTTTCATAAAGATTTAATTTTAGGAGACGTGATAAAAATTTTAAAAAAAGTATAGACAGTTAGCATGGTTTTCTTTTATAATGATTTGGAAAGTTGCATTAGGTAAACAAATATAGCTGAGTACCAAAAATTAACTACGACACAAAATTAATAAACTAAAGAAATTCCAAAAAATTTTTACTTAAAATGTTTCCTTGATACAACAAAATTTAGTATGGACAAATCAGAAAAATATTGTCTACTATTGAAATTACGTTTAATGGTAAGAGGAGGAGAAGGAATGTTTAAAAAAAAGTTTCTGTCTGTAATTCTTTTGTTTAGTTTGCTATTGGCTGCGTGTAGTACAGGGGACAATGATGGTGAGAGTGTATCGGAAGATGGACTGACAATTACAACTAGTTTTTCGGTATTAGGTGATATCATTTCACAAATTATTGGTGATTACGGTAGTGTGGAGTATATTGTTCCAATAGGGGAAGAACCACATGAGTATGAGCCAGTGCCTAGTGATTTCCAAAAAGTAAGTGACGCAGATGTTTTTTACATTAATGGACTTGACTTAGAAGAATGGCTGGAAAAAATTGTTTCAAATGTAACGGAAACGGAAATTGTGGAAGTATCTTCTGGAGTAACGCCAATTCCTTTAGTTGGTGATGATGAAGATGATCCACATGCATGGTTAAGTCCTAAAAATGTGATTCAATATGTTGAAAATATTGTTGAGGACCTTGTGGCAAGGGATCCAGATGGGGAATCAATCTATAGAGAAAATGCAGAGGCGTATATTGAGGAATTAATGGAACTTGATGAATGGATTGAGGAACAAGTTCAACAAATTCAAGAAGAGCATCGCGTTATCGTTGTCAGTGAAAATGCATTTAAATATTTTGGGGAAGATTATGGTTTTCAAACAGAAGGTGTCTGGGAAATCAACTCCCATGAAGAGGGTACTCCGCAGCAAATGAATCGTGTCATTGATATTGTAGGGGAAAAGAACCTCCCGGCTGTATTTGTGGAAACTACAGTAGATAAACGTTATATGGAAACCATTTCAGAAAACACAGGGGTTCCAATTGCAGGAGAGGTTTATACGGATGCTATTGGTCCTGAAGGTAGTGGGGCTGAAACGTATATCAAAATGATGAGAGAGAATGTAAATGTATTTGTTAGTGGATTAAGCGAATAAATTCATAAGAAAATCGCTCCTTTGGTGTATTATTGGTGGTACTTTAATTATACCAAAAGGAGCGATTTTCTTATTTTTCATTTTGTTAAAAATGTACAAGTGATTTCCCTATGTAATAATATATACTCGAAATGAGTAAGGCGGCGTCTCCTGTGGGAAAAGCAACGAAGGAACTGAAAAAGTTTAAAATAACTTTCCAGTTAATTTAAAAAGCAACAGCCGAAGACCCCGCAGGGCGGTTTTTCCGAGGAAGGCTGAGGCGTTGCCCACGGCAAAGAAGACACTGCGAGTACGACAGAAGGGAGTAGGAACAGATGTCGCACTTGTGCCTTGTGTGAAAGCGTCTGCCTGTAGCAGTTTTGAGTAAACTGTAAAGTGGACCTTATAAAGAAGAGGGTGCCACCAAACGTTATACTTTTGGGACACCCACTTTTTTACTGTAAATATATTTTTTAATGTATGGAGATGAAATAGATAAGAGAATAACAATAACCATAGCCAAGGCTTTCGTCACTTCTAAATCCCCCTCGAAACAGTGTTTTTTCTCAAGTGAAAATAAGTTGCGTAAGGTAAACTTATTGATAATATCATATTCAATTAAGCCAAACGTGTGATTGAATAAAAAACAGGCTATAGATAGAACGAGGGCACCGAAAAAGTGAAAAGAACTTTTTCAGTGCCCTCTATAGAACCAGGTCCTTTGTTAATTCTGCTAGAGTATTCAGCTGTTTTGGATACTACTTGTTTAGTTTAACGAGAAAGTTCAAGGGTGACTTTACTCTGTTAGCCAATTGGAGGTGCTATTAATATGACCGAAAAAGTGGTTGGAGTTACCCATTCATTAGATCAAAAGTCTGAAATGGTAGAGGGATTAACGAAAAATGGTATCGCGCAAAAAGATCTAACAGTCATCACAAAGGGTGATGAACATGCAGAGCGGTTTATTAAAATGATGTTGTGTTAGTTAACGAAAGTACAATTACGGCTAGGGAAAAGGAAATGAAGCAAAAAAAAATACATCATTAGGTAATCAACATCACAACAAGGGTTATAAGTTCAATTGAGGTTGTTTTATTTAGGAAGAATCCTCCTTTTTAAGACAAGCCCAATTTTTTTTAGTAGCTTAATGAAACTTTCTGTATTAAGAAACGTTTACATTACTAGAGACAAATTCCCAAAGTACTTGGAAGAAAAAGTGTATTTTACTAATAAAAACGGAATTAATTTTCACGAATAAATCTAACCTTCGTGTTATGATAATCATATGTAACTATTTTTTTGAATAAATTTATTTTTCCAACATAAGAAGGAGGTTGTTACCTTGAGAAGCCGTCGTAATTCTTCTGTGGTCGAGCCACAGATTAATAGTATGATAGAAAATGTGGAAAAAGTGGTTGTGGGAAAGCGAAAGGAAATTGAACTTAGCTTCATAGCACTTTTGAGCGGGGGGCATGTTCTATTGGAAGATGTTCCTGGTGTAGGGAAAACAATGTTGGTTAGAGCTATTGCCAAGTCCCTCGGGGCTGAATTTAAGCGAATTCAATTTACTCCCGACCTTCTTCCCTCTGATGTAACTGGTGTTTCTGTTTTTAATCAGAAAACAATGGAATTTCAATTCCGCCCAGGTCCAATTATGGCCAACGTAGTCCTGGCAGATGAAATTAACCGAACGTCGCCTAAAACACAAGCTGCATTATTAGAAGCTCTTGAAGAAGGCAGTGTCACAACTGATGGGGAAACTAGAGAATTGCAGGAGCCATTCTTTGTCATGGCTACTCAAAACCCAATTGAATATGGGGGGACATACCCATTACCAGAAGCACAATTAGACAGATTCCTATTTAAATTTAAAATTGGATATCCTTCCAAACAAGAAGAATTAGAAGTGTTAAACCGAGTGGAAAAGGGACATCCAATTGCCGAGTTAGAGGCTGTTATTTCATTAAAAGACTTAATTCAAATGCAAAAAAAGGTAGTAAACATCTACGTGGATGAAACGGTGAAACGGTACATCATAAATTTAGTAAATGGCACAAGACAACACCATGCTGTATATTTAGGTGCAAGTCCACGGGCATCTATTGCTTTAATGAAAGCAGCTCAGGCCTATGCATTCATGCAAGATCGTGATTTTGTAGTTCCAGATGATGTGAAAACATTAGCACCATACGCCCTCCAGCACCGTGTTTTATTAAATTCCGATGCCAAACTGTCTGAAATGACAAATGAACGGATTATTAAAGATGTTATTGATCACGTTCCCATTCCAGTCGGGAATGAAACGGCAAAATGAAACTGACTCGTATATGGCATAGTGTGAAAATGTTGGTAAGGGGCTTTTTTGTTGTAGGATTGTTCTTGGCAATCTTTAGTTATGCCATGTTTCAAGGTGGTTTTGTCAGCTGGTTTTTGTTTTACAGTACAACGATCCTAGTGGTCCTTATGCTACTGTATGCAGCTATTCCCCTTGGAAGTTTTCATGTCTCTAGGTCTATTGGGAATGGAGCATTAACTGCAGGATCCGAATTGAAAATAACGGTTACCATTAGGAGGAAATGGCCGTTTCCATTCCTTTATTTATCTGTTTATGATGATGTAGGCTCCAGGCTTTTAAAACAAGCACCGATGAATCGCTCAAGGATGATTTTTTATCCAACCATTAAGAGGGAATTGGAATATTCATACGTCATTCCAGAAGTAAACCGGGGGGAATACAGCCTCCATGGAGTGCATTTAGAAACTAGTGATATGTTTGGTCTCTTTCAAAAAAAGAAGTTCGTTTCTTTAGAAGAAACTATTCTAATCTATCCCAACTATCATGAAATTGAACATTGGACGGCATACGAAAGACATGAAGCGGAAACAAGGATGTCATCCCTTGATTTTATTGAAGATGTTACCTCAGTTGCTGGTGCAAGGGAATATGAACCGGGAGATAAACTAACCAGTATTGATTGGAAAGTAACAGCGCGCTCGAACAAGTTGATGACGAAAGAATTTGAAGAATATTACGGACAGAACTTTTTAGTTGTGCTAAATAATTACCTTCCGGAAGATAATTATCAAACGATAGAGGCTTATGAAAAATCTATTGAATTAGTGACATCTATTGTAATGCATGCTAACCGTAAACAGCATCTACTTGGTTTGTGGTCGATAGGGACTGTTAGCAGTATTTATCCATTAGATTCAGGGACCGAACATCAAAAAAGGATTGTAAGGCATCTTTCAAAGGTGGAAGGGATATTTAATGGGGATTTTAGCGGGGCGATACAGGAATATGAAGATCAGATTCCAAATGGAATAACAGTTATTATTGCTTCTACAGAAATTACAGATGCGATGTTAGAACGTTTACGCATTTATTTATCTAGAAGAATTAAAGTTTATTTCTGTCTGTTAGACCGAGGGACAAATTCAGATCCTTGGGAAGAAAAGCGAGTGAAAGAATTAAAACGTTATGGTGCAGAAGTATATTTGCTTTCTGGCGGAAACTTAGACCATGCGATCCCATCCTAGTAGGTGATTAAATGAAACGTTTGGCTGGGCAAAGACCCACCTCCATAACACATTTTTTTATATATGTATTAGCTTTTTTACTCCTGTGGGAATGGCTTAGACCAATTCCAACCGTTTCAAATACAGGTCATATTGACGTTTTTATATGGTTTGCATTTTTTAGTTCAGCCCTAATTTATTTGCGTATTCCAATAAAGTTTATTGTCCCCTGCTTGTTTTTAGGGATGTTATACGGTTTAAATTATATTTTCTCAAGGGAAAGTTTTTTTTCTAGAGAAGGGGGTCTCGAGACCTTTCGTTTGTTTATGTCTGAATCCATCTATAACATAAGCTTAATATATATGTGGGATTTGGCTTCATTAACGAACTTCTTTCGGACTCTCCTTTTATTTTTACTTTTGGCATTAATTTGTTACCTGCTATATTTCTGGATTTTCCATACTAGAAAAATCTTTTTCTTTTTACTTTCCACCATTATTTATATTACTGTATTAGATACTTTTACAGCGATTGATGCATCTATGGCTATTATCAGGATCGTTGTCATTGGTTTCTTTATGATGACACTCCTTCATATGTTAAAAGTTCAAGAAGAGGAAAAGGCTATTAAGAGGATAAAGGGAACATATATATCCACTGCATGGATGTATACACTTATATTTATGATTTTAATCGCCACCTCTATTGGTTATGCAGCACCTAAATTTGACCCTCAATGGGATGATCCCGTTCCCACATTTCAACGCTATGTTCTTGGTGAAGGACATGGCAGTGGAAGTGTAAACCGAGTGGGCTATGGTGAAAATGATGAACTGCTGGGGGGAGGATTTATACAGGATCATAGTACTGTCTTTTTTGCAGTGGCAGAGGAGGCTGCTTATTGGAGAGGGGATTCTAAACACGAGTATACTGGTCGTGGCTGGATAGGGGAACCAAGATTAGTAGAATCAGAAAGTAGTTATGTAGAAAATGCAATTGATTATTACATGTACCGGAACTCTGTCCATGTAGAAGAGAGGGAAGTCCTGATTACAATGGCTGATGGAGTGGGCTTTAATCACCTTTTTTATCCGGGGCAGTTAACCGATGTGGACCGCTCTCTACTATCGTTTGAACCTATAGGGAGTTCAGAAGATAATGACTTACCATTCACCTTCCTCACAGATGTGAATGGTGGAAAAATTAGTGCAGACGACAATACTATAGTATTTAAGGAATATGGCCTAACATACGACTATCCTAAGTTTTCGCTAAATCAACTCCGTGATAGTTCAGAGGATGATCCAGATAGTATAAGAGACCTCTATCTGCAGCTTCCAGAGGACCTTCCAGAAAGGGTTTCAAATCTTGCAGAAGAAATTACTTCTGATTATGATAATCGCTATGACCAGGTTATAGCAGTGGAACAATATTTTTCGCGAAATGGGTATGAATATAGGACTACTGACGTTCCAACCCCAGTCGAAGGTCAAGACTATGTTGATCAATTTCTATTTGAAACACAATATGGGTATTGTGATAATTATTCTACTGCCATGGCCGTTTTATTGAGGGCCGTTGATATACCTACTCGTTGGGTAAAGGGCTTTACAGCAGGAGAAGAACTGGAAGAAGTGGGTGAAGGTCATCGGTATGAGGTGAAAAATTCTAATGCTCACTCTTGGGTAGAAGTATATTTTCCGGATGTTGGATGGGTACCGTTTGAACCAACACAGGGTTTTACTAATAATGTGGAATTTTATGAAGAAGAGGAAGAAACAGTTACAGACATAGAGAGCTCAGAGGAAGACAGGGATGAACAGGAAACACCTGAACGGGAAGACTTAATGCCACTTTGGGAAGAAGAGAATGAAGACTTTGAACCAGGAGCAGCCAGTGGCAGTGGACGTAATACGAAATCAGGCATTGAATGGCTCACAACGAAAAACGTGATAATTTCCATTGTCGTCTTATTAATGGTAATGATTTTCTACCAAAAACAAAACCGGATACAAAATAGGTATTTTTTAATGAAATACAGAATCCTTGGGAAAGATGAGAAATTCTTGTCCGCCTATGATCGGCTTCTCTGGATACTCAAAAACGAAGGGTTGCCTCGTGGAGAAGGGGAAACACTTAGGGAGTATGCCACTAGAGTGGATCGCGTCTTAAATTCCATGTCTATGGCTAAACTCACTAAAACATACGAAAGAATGTATTATGGAGGAAAAGAGTTCAATGGGGAATGGGAAAAGCAGCGGAAAGACTGGGAAGAATTAGTTAAAGCGTTAAACCCTTGACCATTTGATTTTTTTCTTGCTAAAATAATTTGAATTCAATAGATTCATTCCATACCTCATATATCCTTAGGAATATGGCCTAAGAGTCTCTACCAGGTTGCCATAAACAACCTGACTATGAAGGCGATGTTTTCCTGTGAAAACTAGAAATACTGCCTTTGTGTCCAAATGCGAAGGGTATTTCTAGTTTTTTTTGTTAAAATATAAGAAAGTTTAAAAATTCAGCAACGAGCGATTACTTCGGTGGCAGCAATAGTCTACGAAGTTCCTTAACGGACGGGTATGCCCATAAGGAATGGTGCAGTTGGAATTTTGCGTTTTGAAATATTTATTAGAAAAGGTGGATGTACAATGCAAGAAATTCAAGAAAAAATAATTGTCCTGGATTTTGGAGGACAATATAATCAACTCATAGCACGGCGTATAAGGGATCTTGGAGTATTCAGTGAATTGTTATCCCATAAAATCACTGTTGAAGAGATAAAAGAAATGAATCCTAAGGGGATTATTTTTTCTGGAGGCCCAGGTAGTGTTTATGCAGAAGGTGCCCCTAGGTGTGATGAGAAAATATTTGATTTAGGTATTCCAGTGCTTGGAATTTGTTATGGTATGCAATTAATGACACACCATTTTAAAGGTAGTGTTGAGGCAGCTAATCATCGAGAATATGGAAAAGCAACGATTACAGTTGAAAACAAAAGCAAGTTATATGCAGGGTTGGAGGAAAAACAATCTGTTTGGATGAGTCATGGAGACCTAGTGGTAGCACCTCCATCAGGTTTTAAGGTTGATGCCACCAATGTTTCCTGTCCCGTGGCAGCCATGAGTGATGAGGACCGAAAACTTTATGGTGTTCAATTCCATCCGGAAGTTCGTAATTCAGAATACGGGAATGAGATGTTAAAGAACTTTGTTTATGGAATTTGTGAATGTGAAGGAAACTGGTCCATGGAAAATTTTATTGAAATGGAAGTGGACAAGGTCACTGAATTAGTTGGTGACCGAAAAGTATTGTGCGCATTGAGTGGCGGAGTTGATTCTTCTGTAGTTGCAGCCCTACTCCACAAAGCAATTGGAGATCAACTAATTTGTATGTTTATCGATCATGGACTTCTCCGGAAAAATGAAGCGGAAAGTGTTATGAAAACATTTTCTGAAGGTTTTGATATGAATGTCATTAAAATAGATGCAAAAGAACGTTTCTTATCTCGATTGCAAGGTGTTAAGGACCCTGAGCAAAAGCGTAAAATAATTGGAAATGAGTTTATCTATGTTTTTGAAGAGGAGGCAGGGAAGTTACAGGATGTAGATTTTCTTGCTCAAGGCACTCTTTATACGGACATTATTGAAAGTGGGACGGACACTGCTCAAACAATCAAATCCCATCATAATGTTGGGGGTCTCCCAGAAGATATGAAATTTGAATTAATTGAACCATTGAATACATTATTCAAGGATGAGGTACGTGCAGTTGGAACTGAGCTTGGTTTACCTGATGAAATCGTTTGGAGACAACCTTTTCCAGGTCCTGGACTAGGAATCCGTGTTTTAGGAGAAATAACAGAAGAAAAGCTAGAGATTGTTCGGGAATCTGACGCCATCCTACGGGATGAAATAAAAAAAGCTGGTTTGGATCGGGAGATATGGCAGTATTTCACTGCTTTACCTGATATGAGAAGCGTTGGTGTTATGGGAGATGCGAGAACCTATGACTATACTGTCGGAGTTCGTGCAGTAACTTCCATTGATGGAATGACATCAGATTGGGCGAGGATTCCATATGATGTGTTAGAAGTCATATCGACCAGAATTGTTAATGAAGTAAAGCACGTTAATCGGGTCGTCTACGATATTACGTCTAAACCACCTTCCACAATTGAGTGGGAGTAGTTTAAGGTTATTGTCTAACATTCACTAAAAAACGAATATTTTTTTAGTGATCACACTTAATATTCGTTTTTTGTGTTGACAGTGGTCCTGGGCGTTGGTAAACTTATTTTTATAATCTTTATAATCGTTCGTTTATAAATTAATGTTCGTATAATTGCGGGAATAGGGCCCGCTAGTCTCTACCGAGCTACCGTAAATGGCTTGACTACGAATGATGAATAGAAGTGTATGGAGTGCATGGGAATTTCCATCTTATCTTATACATATTTATCGTTTCGTTTTCATTTATTCTTTGCTCCGGGCCCAATTTATGTTGGGTTCGGAGTTATTTTTTTATACAAGGGTACAATAAGCTCTGAAAAATTAGTTTTGCAGATTTAAAATTTGTTAATAAAAAGGAGAGTTGGCAGATGGATCGTTATTTTCAGTTCAAAGAATTAGGCACTGACTACAAAACGGAAACACTTGGTGGTTTAACAACGTTCTTGGCAATGGCTTACATTTTGTTCGTTAATCCTTATTATCTTGGCATTGCGGGAATGGACGAAGGAGCAGTATTCGTTGCAACTGCATTAGCAGCGGCTATAGGATCAATTATTATGGGTGTTCTGGCTAAGTATCCGATTGCTTTAGCACCAGGAATGGGATTAAACGCATTCTTTACATTTTCTGTTGTTATCGGTTTAGGGATTCCTTGGCAAACAGCATTATTAGGTGTATTTATCTCAGGTATTATCTTCATTATTATTACAGTGGTAGGGATTCGGGAACTAATTATTAATGCAATACCGGCAGAATTAAAATATGCAGCAGCAGCAGGTATTGGTCTATTTATCGCATTTATTGGATTACAAGCTGCGGATATAATCGTTCTTTCTGAAGCAACAATCGTAGAACTTGGAGACTTTACTAATGGTGCAACACTATTGGCTGTCTTTGGTATTATAGTTACGGTCATTTTAATGGCTATGGGGCTTAAGGGTGGTATTTTTTACGGAATGATTCTTACTGCAATTGTTGCGGTAATCTTTAATTTAGCTCCCGCCCCATCAAGTATCATCGGTTCGGTTCCAAGTATTGCTCCTACATTCGGAGCGTTTTTAGAGCCTTTCACAAATCCGGAGCTTTTTGAAATTAATATGTTGTCACTAGTTATTGTCATACTAACATTTTTGTTCGTAGACTTCTTTGATACAGCAGGTACACTTTATGCAGTAGCAAATCAAGCTGGTTTCGTTAAAGATAATAAACTGCCAAGGGCACAAAAAGCATTACTTGCTGATTCTTCTGCCACTGTGGTAGGTGCGGTACTTGGTACTTCCACAACAACTGCTTATATCGAGTCTTCATCCGGTATTGCTGCAGGTGCACGATCTGGTTTCGCATCGATTGTTACAGGGGGATTATTCTTAGTAGCACTTTTATTTTCACCTTTACTAGTAGTTGTTGCAGATGCTCCTGCTGTAACTGCACCGGCTTTAATCGTTGTGGGGATATTGATGGCAAGTGCTTTAGGAAATATAGATTGGAAAAAATTCGAAATCGCAGTACCAGCATTCTTAACAGTGATTGCAATGCCATTAACATATAGTATCGCAACAGGAATTGCTTTAGGTTTCGTCATGTATCCTATTACAATGCTTGCTAAAGGAAGAGGAAAAGAAGTTCATCCTATTATGTATGTTCTATTCTTCGTCTTTATAGCATACTTTATCTGGCACTAATAACTTCGGACAACAACGCATAGAGGCTAGCACAAACCTAACTAAAATCAATAACAAAGTTTAGTAAAGAATAAAAGGTGAAAGAGAGACACCACCCAAACTTATTGGGAACGGTGCCTCTCTCTTTTTTATTTATTGAGTTTGTCCTAAACTCTTTTCCAATGTGCTTTCGCTCTTTCTGGGACCAAAAATATGTTTATGACTCCCGTGTGAGAGTGGAAAATTATGTGTGTTTCTTAATAACTTATAGGATGGAATCACCATGTTTTGTGCACAATACTGTTAAAGTTTGGTATAAGGGGGCTTTTATATGCCAGCTGTTGTCTCTGTTAGTACCGAAACTCCACCTTTTACAATTACACAAAAGGAAACAGAGCATATAGTCAGGGAATTATTCCGTGATTCATTTCCGGATATTGACCGATTAATGAAGATATTTGACAATGGACAAATTGAACAGCGTAATTTCGTAGTACCAAAAGAGTGGTTCCAAACAAATCACCCTTTCCAAGAAAAAAATAATCTTTATATTAGTGAGTCTGTTAGGTTAGGAAAGAAGGCAATAACAAACTGTCTAACTAAAGATTCCCACCTTTCTACTCCTATTCGAGAAAATGAAATTGAGGCTATTTTCTATGTCTCAAGTTCAGGATTGGCTACCCCAACGATTGAATCAAGAATTATGAATGAACTACCATTTTCACAACATACAAAGCGAATTCCTATTTGGGGGTTAGGGTGTGCCGGTGGAGCTGCGGGTATAGGACGGGCATATGAATATTGTTTAGCATACCCCAATGCAAAGGTATTAGTCCTATGTAGTGAATTATGTAGCTTAACTTTTCAAAGAAATGATATAAGAAAAAGTAATTTAATTGGCTCATCCTTATTTGCGGATGGAGTAGCATGTGCCTTGGTTGTAGGTAATGAAGTCCTGGAAAAAGAACCGCTGATCACTAGCCCTGTCCCTTACATCAAAGGGACTCAGTCAACATTAATGCCAAACTCTGAAGATGTGATGGGGTGGGAAGTGACCAACGATGGACTTAGGGTGATTTTTTCGAAAGATATTCCTTCTATTATAAAGGATTGGCTTAAGCCTAATGTGGAAGAATTCCTTATACAACACGCATTAACATTAACGGATATAAACTATTTTGTTGCCCATCCAGGGGGAAAAAAAGTGTTAGAGGCATATGAGGAATCACTAGGTTTCTCGAGGGAAATGACCAGTATCCCGAGGAATGTTTTAAAGAAAAACGGAAACATGTCTTCTCCGACTGTTCTCTATGTATTAAAAGAGTTTATGGATTTACATACGGAAGACTATCATAAAGGGATATTGACTGCCCTTGGTCCAGGGTTCAGTTCTGAGTTGATTCTATTAGAATGGGGGTTATAATATGACTTTGTTTTTTATTATTTTGTCTATTCTTCTTATTCAACGGGGATTAGAATTGGTGGCAGCGAAAAGAAACGAAAAATGGATGGTTAACCGTGGAGGACTGGAATTTGGAAAGGGACATTACAAATGGATTGTCCTTCTCCATGCTGGTTTTTTCTTTTTTCTGTCTATGGAGGTACTTGTAACAGGAGCTGAGTTTCACCCTTTATGGCCAATCGTAATTAGTATCCTTCTAACGGCCCAATTGGCAAGATATTGGGTTCTGCTCTCCTTAGGAAAGTTCTGGAATACAAAAATCATCATCTTACCTGGAGAGACTATGGTGAAAAAGGGCCCATACCAATGGGTAAAACATCCAAACTATTTGATTGTAGCCGTGGAAATTCTTACGATACCTCTTCTATTTCAAGCCTATTACACAGCGGTGATTTTTTCCGTCCTAAATAGCTTGCTTTTGATTTTTGTTCGTATTCCCAAAGAAGAGGAAGCACTCCAGTTTCTCCTAAAAGGATCAGATTGATTAGGTTTAACCCTTTCTTTTTAAAGGTGGAAAAGGTTAGTATAGGGATATTCATTGAAAGAATGAAAGGGTGATTCGATGATTGACTTTATTTTACAACATGCTTTAGGTATGATTGCGATTATTTTTTTCATTAATATAGTCTATGTTACGTTGTTTACGATCCGTATGATCTTCACATTGAAAGGACAACGTTATTCTGCTGCATTAGTTAGTATAGTAGAAGTGATCATCTATATTGTCGGTTTGGGACTAGTATTGGATAACCTTACGCAAATTCATAATCTCATTGCCTATGCGATTGGTTATGCAATCGGAGTATTGGTAGGTATGAAGATTGAAGAAAAACTAGCACTGGGGTATATTACAGTCAATGTGATAACAAAAGAATACGAACCAGATATTCCTAATGCACTACGGGACAAAGGGTACGGAGTCACAAACTGGGTCGCCTATGGAAGGGAAGGGGAACGCTTGATGATGGAGATTCTAACTTCTCGGAAATCGGAGCGGGATTTGTATGCCTCTGTGAAACATTTAGATCCACACGCATTTATAATCTCCCATGAAACAAAAGCATTTTTTGGAGGGTTCTGGGTAAAAGGAGTGAGAAGGTAATTTGGACAAAAAGAGATCTAAGCAGCGTTTTTATGTAGAGGAAGGAGAAACGATTGATGATTGTCTCAATCGTATGAAAGAGGAAGGATATACCCCAATTCGGCGGATGGAACAACCTCTATTAAAGGAAGTAAAAAAGAACGGTAAAATGGAAGTGGAAGTTGCCAAACAACAGATTGTTTTTGAGGGAAAAAAGGAATGAATTAATATTAATCAAACGTTTAATTAAAACGCAGCATTGTAATTGGTCCAATCCAATTCTAATGCTGCGTTTTCGAGTAATATAAATTATTCTTTTTTTTCTTTTTCCAATACCGGTGGTTTCCGATGTTTTGTAGCCTGTTCGTATTCATATGCTAAGTGTATTAATTTGGCTTCCGTAAAGGCAGTGCCAGTGAAGGTAATTCCTACAGGTTCTCCGTTTGGAGTATATCCAGCCGGTACAGTGACAGATGGATAACCTGCTTTTGCTGGAATACCTGCTCCAAAATTGTTTGGAAACAAGATGGCATCCAATTGAAATTCTCCGATTGCATAATCAATTCCATTCTCTTTCGATAAATATTGATCCATTTCTATGCTTTTCAAATAGTCAGATTCCGTTAAAGTTCCACTAGTGTTTTCCGATTCAAGCAGAATTTTCTGGCCGTACTTAAGCATGGAATCTGGATGACTGAAATTAAAATGGATGATGTCAGTTAAGGACTGAATCTCCGTGTTCCCGGCATATTCATTTAAATAAGCATTTACTCCAGCCTTGAATTCATAAGTTAAAACATGGTAGGTCCATTTAGCTTCTGTAGAAGGTATTGTGACATCTACCACCTCTGCCCCTAATGCCGAAAGTTCGTCTATAGCCTTATTAATTACGCTCCTTTTTTCTTCAGATAAAAATTGAAAATAAAAATCTCGCGCAATACCAATCTTCATACCAGCTAAACTTTTGATCTCCAAAAGGGAAGTGTAATCAAACATGCCAGATTCGTTTGTTCTAGTAATAGGATCATTTTCATCAAAACCAGTTATTGCATTCAACACATAGGCCGCATCTTTCACTGTTCTTGTCATGGGTCCGGCTGTATCCTGGGTATGAGATATGGGAATAATTCCTGATCGGCTAATGAGTCCCACAGTGGGCTTAATTCCGACTAATGAATTCTGACTTGCCGGGCTAAGAATAGACCCAGATGTTTCCGTACCTATTGCAAAACTTGCAAAATTTGCGGCGACGGATGCCCCGGACCCAGAGCTGGATCCACCACAATCAAAGTTCCTTCCATATGGGTTCTTTACTTGTCCCCCTCGAGAGCTGTATCCGCTTGGCATTCCTTCCGTCATAAAGTTTGCCCATTCTGTCATATTTGTTTTACCTAGTATAATTGCTCCCGCTTCTCTTAGTTTTTGAACAACAAAGGCATCTTTTTTTGCATAGGAAGTGGCTAAAGCTAGAGATCCTGCACTTGTGTGCATCTTATCTTTTGTCGCAATATTATCTTTAATAAGAACTGGAACACCGTGCAAAGGTCCTCGCGCGCCGAATTGCTTCCTTTCCACATCCAAACTTTCTGCAATTTGCAGGGCATCAGGATTAACTTCCAATACTGCTTGGATTTCCTGATTATATGTCCCAATCTGGTCTAAATACATAAGCACTAATTCCCGGGAAGTAAGATCATTGGACGCTAATTTTTTTTGTATCTCTTCTATTGTAGCTTCCGGTAACCAAGTATCTTTTAATTGTTGTAGATTTGGATTGTGCACTTTAATTCCTCATTTCTTTCATTTCATGTTGTCAATCTAATCATATTCAATTTGTACTAGAAATACAAAACTTACTACTATGAATTGTTCTTTACTTTCGTTAAGATGTATGGAGGATAAAAAACTATCCTTCTATTTGATTGTCCTTAATACAAGGACAAATGTGATTGGTAAAGGGTCAATTCCCGCTGCTTATTTCCCAAAAACCGAACGATGGAAGGTTAGTATATATATATCGTTCGAATTTAGGTTGACTTTTGAAATTTACTCTTGTTATGATAGAGGCAGGAAATCTTACAAATTAAATAACCTCATATAAAGTTGGGAATATGGCCCAAAAGTTTCTACCTGATGACCGTAAATCATTAGACTATGGGGGCGACTTACGGGATTGTGCAGGGAGAATCTCTGCTTTCCGCTGTTGATGACGTGTTCGTATGTCCCCTTTTTTGGTTAAACGAACACGTTTTTTCTATGTCCAAAAAGGAAAGTTCATAAAATAGATAGATAAGGGAGGCGTCATGATGGCTGCAAAGGTTGGCGTCATTATGGGTTCAACATCCGATTGGGATACGATGAAACACACAGTAGCTACACTCGAGGAACTTCAGGTCCCGTACGAGAAAAAAGTAGTCTCTGCCCATCGAACACCAGATTATATGTTTGAGTATGCAGAAACGGCAAGAGAACGTGGTCTTCAAGTTATTATTGCGGGTGCAGGTGGAGCTGCTCATTTACCGGGGATGGTTGCTGCGAAAACTACTTTACCAGTCATCGGGGTACCTGTTCAGTCTAAAGCACTAAGTGGAATGGATTCTTTATTATCCATTGTCCAAATGCCCGCAGGAGTACCTGTTGCTACAGTGGCTATTGGAAAAGCAGGCGCAATTAATGCAGCACTTTTAGCTTCGCAACAATTATCGGTTCATGATGAGGCTTTAAGACAACGTTTAGAAGATAGACGTAAGAGAACGGAAAAAGAGGTATTGGAAAATGGAGATTTAACATGAGAAATAAATGGATAAAACCGGGAAAAACAATTGGGATTTTAGGTGGAGGACAGTTAGGCAGAATGATGGCTATTTCCGCGCGGGAAATGGGATATGGTGTTGCGGTGCTGGAACCAACAGCCGATTCACCGTGCGGGCAAATTGCTGATATAGAAATATTATCCGCCTACGATGACCGGTCTGGAGCAGAACAGTTAGCCAAACACTGTGATGTACTCACGTATGAATTTGAGAACATCAATGCTCAAACAGCCTCTTACCTGGAGGAAAACATGTATTTGCCACAAGGAAGTAACCTGTTGTCTATTACACAGGACAGAATATTGGAAAAGAAGGCTATACAGTCATTCCAAGTTCCAATAGTACCATATGTAGAAGTATCTACTTTCGACGAATTAGAAAAAGGATTATGGGAGTTTGGGTTTCCTGCTGTATTAAAAACAACTAGAGGTGGCTATGACGGTAAGGGTCAACATGTTTTCAAGGAAGATTCTGAAGTGCAAAAAGTGTGGAATGAAATGGATAGTAAAGGACCGTTTGTACTAGAATCGTGGCTTCCCTTTGATAAAGAGATATCGGTCATCGTTACTCGAAGTGTTAATGGAGAACAGAAGACATTTCCAGTAGCAGAGAATATCCATGTGAACAACATATTACATCAGTCCATTGTACCTGCAAGAATTGAGAAGGCTATTGAAGAAGAAGCAGTACGGATTGCTACCCATTTAGCAGAATCCTTCCATCTAATTGGTACATTAGCTGTTGAAATGTTCCTATCTAATGATGGACGACTTTACGTGAATGAATTGGCCCCAAGGCCGCATAATTCAGGTCACTATACAATTAATGCTTGTGTTACATCTCAGTTTGAACAGCATATCCGAGCCATTTGTGGGTGGCCACTAGGGAGTACGGAATTATTGAAACCAGTAGTGATGGTGAACCTTTTAGGACAACATATGACTAAAGTGATGGATCACATAACGGAATTAAAGGGTGGGCATTTACATCTATATGGGAAGAAAGAAGCGAGGACAGGGAGAAAGATGGGCCATGTCAATGTCTTGGCAGGGACCGTGGAAGAGGCTTTGGATGAGATAGAGAGATCCCCAATTTGGAGATAGATGAACTAAAATAGGAGGAAATAAACCTTATGATTGAACGTTATACAAGACCAGAAATGGGTGCCATTTGGACAGAGGAAAATCGTTTTAGAGCATGGTTAGAAGTGGAGATTCAAGCTTGTGAAGCATGGGCAGAATTAGGAGATATCCCAAAGGAAGATGTAAAAAAAATTCGTGAGAATGCTAGCTTCGATGTGGCGAGGATTCTTGAAATTGAAGAGGAAACCCGTCATGATGTTGTGGCTTTCACCAGAGCGGTATCGGAAACATTAGGGGAAGAAAGAAAATGGGTTCATTACGGATTAACGTCAACAGATGTTGTGGATACAGCTTTATCTTATTTACTAAGACAGGCAAATGAAATTCTTGAAAGAGACATTCTTAATTTTATCCACGTCCTGAAAACAAAGGCAAAGGAACACAAGATGACAGTGATGATGGGACGTACTCACGGTGTTCACGCAGAACCTACAACTTTCGGATTAAAAATTGCATTATGGTATGAAGAGATGAAACGAAATTTAGAGCGATTCCGACATGCAGCAGAAGGCGTACGTGTTGGTAAAATCTCAGGTGCAGTTGGAACGTATGCGAACATCGATCCTTTCGTTGAGAAATATGTATGTGAAGGATTAGGACTTGAGGCGTCACCAATTTCCACTCAAACTCTACAACGTGATCGTCATGCCCATTATATTGCAACCTTATCTTTGATCGCTTCTTCCATTGAAAAAATGGCGGTTGAAATCCGTGGATTACAAAAAAGTGAAACTCGTGAAGTAGAAGAGTTCTTTGCAAAAGGGCAAAAAGGTTCTTCTGCCATGCCTCATAAACGTAATCCAATAGGGTCTGAGAACATGACTGGTCTTGCCAGACTCCTTCGTGGTCATTTGGTAACTGCTTATGAGAATGTTGCATTATGGCATGAAAGGGATATTTCTCACTCTTCTGCAGAGCGCGTTATTTTACCCGATGCCACGATTACATTGAATTATATGTTAAACAGGTTCAGTAATATCGTGAAAAACTTAACGGTTTTCCCGGAAAACATGAAGCGTAACATGACTAGAACATATGGATTAATCTATTCCCAGCGTGTTCTCCTTACTCTCATCGATAAAGGAATGGTTCGAGAGGAAGCATATGACCTTGTTCAGCCTAAGGCGATGGAAGCGTGGGAAAAGGGAGTGCAGTTCCGGTCACTGGTGGAATCAGATGAAGAGATAATGAATCATCTTTCAACAGAAGAATTAGATGACTGTTTTGACTACAATCATCATTTAAAACATGTGGATACGATATTTAACAGACTTGGTTTAAACAACTAAATGAATGAAGGAACGGAGGGGCTACCTTGTTGAAAAAAGGAGCTTGTCTTTACGAAGGAAAAGCGAAACGAATTTATTCCACCGATGAACATGAAGTGCTATGGGTAGAGTACAAAGATGATGCCACTGCTTTTAATGGCGAGAAAAAAGATGTATTGGAGGGCAAAGGAGTTTTAAACAATGAAATAAGTTCCCTTCTATTTTCAAAACTAAAAGAGGCAGGTATTCAAAGTCATTTTATCGAGAAGCTTTCCAGTAACGAACAACTGGTGAAAAGAGTGGAAATCGTTCCGATTGAAGTAGTTGTTAGAAATATAGCGGCAGGGAGTTTAGTAAAAAGGCTTGGGATTGAGAGGGGTACGGAGTTCAACCCAGCAATACTTGAATTCTATTATAAAGACGATTCCCTAGGCGACCCACTATTTACAGAAGAACATATACGAGTGATGGAACTTGCCAGTGTCGAAGAATTAAGTGAAATCAGAGAGATAGCATTACATGTAAATGAGCAGTTAAAAGTGATATTTGAGACAATAGGAGTTCAATTAGTAGACTTTAAACTGGAGTTTGGAAGAGAACAATCAGGTGCTATTCTTTTAGCAGATGAAATTTCACCAGATACTTGCAGATTATGGGATATAAAAACAGGAGAATCCTTTGATAAAGATTTGTTCCGCTTTGAACAGGGGAACTTACAGGACGGCTATACAACCATACTATCACGACTTGGAGGAATAAATTCATGTTCAAAGTAAAAGTTTACACGACTTTAAAAGCCGGAGTTTTAGATCCACAAGGATCCGCAGTAACTAACTCCCTTCATCATTTAGGTTATGAAGGGGTAGAGGATGTTCGAATCGGAAAAGTGATGACACTCACAATCAACTCAACAGAAGATAAGATCGAAGAGCTTGTAAAGGAAATGTGTGAAAAGTTATTAGCAAATCCAGTAATTGAAGACTATCGTTATGAAATTGAGGAGGTAGTCGCACAATGAGGTTTGCAGTCATCGTATTTCCAGGTTCAAACTGCGATCTAGATATGTATCATGCTGTAAAAGATGAGCTTGGTGCTGATGTGGAATATGTCTGGCATGACGAAACAAGCTTAGACGGCTTTGACGGGGTACTGCTCCCAGGAGGATTCTCCTATGGTGACTATCTTAGAACAGGGGCGATTGCTCGTTTTTCACCAGTCATGAAGGCTGTTATTAAAGCAGCAGAATCAGGGAAGCCAGTATTAGGAGTTTGCAACGGATTTCAAATTTTACTAGAAGCAGGTCTTCTCCCAGGAGCGATGAGAAGAAACCAAAACTTGAAGTTTATTTGCCGCCCGGTCTCTTTAATCGTAGAAAACAATGGTACGATTTTTTCCAATGGGTATGAATTGGGTCAAGACATTACGGTTCCGGTTGCACACGGCGAAGGAAATTACTATTGTGATGAGGTTACTCTCGAGCAATTAAAAGAAAATAATCAGATTGTTTTCACTTATAAAGAGAATATTAACGGATCGGTAGAGAGAATAGCTGGAATTACGAACAAAGCTGGAAATGTCCTCGGTATGATGCCTCACCCTGAACGTGCGGTAGATTCCCTTTTAGGATCAAATGACGGATTGACCTTATTTAAATCGATTTTAACTCATTGGAGGGAACGACATGCAATTACTTCATGAACCATCTCCCGAGCAAATTAAAGATCTTCGCGTATATGCTGAAATGGGCGTAACAGATGAAGAGTTTGCGCTAGTGGAAAACATTATGGGCAGACTTCCTAACTATACAGAATTAGGATTGTTTTCTGTTATGTGGTCGGAGCATTGTAGTTATAAAAATTCTAAAGTTTTATTAAAAAAGTTCCCTACAACAGGAGAAAAGGTACTCCAAGGTCCTGGAGAAGGTGCTGGAATTATTGATATTGGTGATGACCAGGCTGTCGTATTTAAAATAGAAAGCCATAACCATCCTTCAGCCATTGAGCCTTACCAAGGGGCAGCTACTGGTGTGGGAGGGATTATTCGCGATATTTTCTCCATGGGTGCTCGTCCTGTAGCGATACTGAACTCCCTTCGATTTGGTGAATTAACAAAGCCGCGTGTGAAGTTTTTGTTTGAAGAAGTGGTTGCGGGAATCGCAGGTTACGGGAACTGTATTGGTATCCCGACAGTAGGGGGAGAGATTCAGTTTGATCCCTGTTATGAAGGTAACCCCTTAGTTAATGCCATGTGTGTCGGTTTAATTGATCATAAAGATATCCAAAAGGGGCAGGCCAAAGGTGTTGGAAACTCTGTCATTTACGTTGGTGCCAGTACGGGGCGTGACGGTATTCACGGAGCAACTTTTGCATCAGAAGAATTAAGCGAAGCATCTGAGGCGAAACGACCTGCAGTTCAAGTGGGAGACCCATTCATGGAAAAACTTCTCCTTGAGGCATGTTTAGAAGTTGTGAAAAATGATGCCCTGATTGGCATTCAAGATATGGGTGCTGCTGGTCTTACCTCTTCATCAGCTGAAATGGCGAGTAAAGCAGGATCAGGCATTGAAATGGATTTAGATAAAGTACCTCAGCGTGAAAAGGGTATGACAGCTTATGAAATGATGCTTTCCGAATCGCAAGAAAGAATGCTTCTCGTTGTAAAAGCCGGAAGAGAACAGGAAATAATTGATCTGTTTGAGCGCTGGGACTTACATGCGACGGTTGTGGGTAAAGTGACAGATGACAAGAAACTTCGTCTTCTTCATAAGGGAGAGGTAGTTGCAGATGTACCGGTTGATGCATTAGCAGAAGATGCACCTGTATATCACAAACCAAGTGCGGAGCCTGCATATTACCGTGAATTTCAACAACAGCCATCATACAGACCAAATGTTACGGACATGAAGGAAACGTTAAAAGAATTGTTAAAACAACCTACGATTGCTAGTAAAGAGTGGGTATATGATCAATATGACTATATGGTACGGACAAATACAGTTGTTTCACCAGGCTCTGATGCAGCCGTATTGCGTATTCGCGGAACCGAAAAAGCCATTGCAATGACAACAGACTGCAATTCCCGTTATCTCTATTTAGATCCTTATATTGGAGGACAGTTAGCTATTGCCGAAGCGTCAAGAAACCTTGTATGTTCTGGTGCTAAACCATTAGGGGTTACGGATTGTCTAAACTACGGAAATCCAGAAAGACCAGAGATTTTCTGGCAGCTAGAAAAATCAACTGACGGATTGAGCGAAGCTTGTAGAGTACTTGAAACACCAGTTATTGGCGGGAATGTATCTCTTTACAATGAAAGAAGTGGAGTAGCTGTCTATCCAACACCTGTTATTGGAATGGTTGGTCTCATTGATCATGTTGATCACATCACAAGACAGCAGTTTCAACAAGCCGGGGACGCGATCTATGTGTTAGGGGAAACTGGAGAAGATTTTGGTGGAAGTGAACTACAAAAAATGATAGAGGGATCTATATTCGGTCAACCTCCAACATTTGATATAGAAGTGGAAAAAGAAAGACAAGAGCAAGTATTAAACGCTATTCAAGCAGGAACCGTTTCATCTGCCCACGATTTGGCAGAAGGTGGATTCCTTGTGGCATTAGCAGAATGTACTTTCGGAACAGGTTTAGGAGCTTCTGTTCATGTAAATGGTCAAGATCACTTGAGTGAATTTTTTAGTGAAACACCTTCAAGGTATGTGCTTTCAGTCTCGAAGGAAAACCGATCACACTTCGAAAAACTAGTTCCAAAAGCAGTGTGCATTGGTGAAGTTACAGAAGAACCTGTCGTAAAGGTACACAATTCCGAAGGACATATCATTTTAGAAGAACAGGTTACTATACTTGAAGACACATGGAGAGGTGCCATTTCATGTTTGCTGAAATCAAAGGTTTAAACGAAGAGTGTGGCGTATTTGGGGTATGGGGGCATAAGGATGCCGCCCATATCACTTATTATGGCCTCCATAGTTTGCAGCATCGGGGACAAGAGGGCGCTGGAATCGTTGTTACAGATGGTGAGAAGCTTAAATGTTATAAAGGAGTAGGACTTGTAAACGATGTGTTTGGTCACGGGGAACTGGAACATCTTCATGGTTCAGGTGCGATTGGTCACGTTCGTTATACAACTGCAGGTGCAAGTGATTTAACAAACTGTCAGCCTTTCCTATTTAACTCTCAAACCGGTAGCCTTGCATTAGCTCATAACGGAAATTTAGTGAATGCAAATGCCTTAAAACATCAATTAGAGCGACAGGGAAGTATTTTTCAGACCACTTCTGATACAGAAGTAGTAGCCCATCTCATTAAACGCAGTGGGTATGAATCCCTTGCCGAACGGATCAAAAATGCATTAACGATGGTGAAGGGAGCCTATGCCTTCGTCATGATGGTTGAAGATAAATTGTTAGCTGCACTGGATCCCAATGGACTGCGCCCCCTTTCCATCGGTAGATTAGGGGACGCCTATGTTATCTCCTCAGAAACATGTGCTTTTGATATTATTGGAGCAACCTATGAGCGGGAGGTAGAACCGGGAGAACTCATTATTATCGATGATAACGGGCTTACGAGTGAGCGATTCTCCTTGTCTCCAAAGCGCTCTATTTGTTCGATGGAATATGTTTATTTTGCTCGTCCCGACAGTAATGTGGACCAAATTAATGTGCATCATGCAAGGAAGAATTTAGGGAAAGAATTAGCTCTTGAGAAACCAGTAGAGGCAGATGTTGTAACTGGAGTTCCAGATTCTAGTATTTCTGCCGCTATTGGATACGCTGAACAGGCTGGAATACCTTATGAGCTTGGTTTAATAAAAAATCGTTATGTTGGCCGTACGTTTATTCAGCCATCACAGGAACTTCGTGAGCAGGGAGTAAAAATGAAGCTTTCTGCAGTACGGGGAGTTGTAGAAGGTAAGCGCGTGGTAATGATTGATGATTCTATTGTTCGTGGAACTACAAGCCGAAGAATCGTCCGACTACTGAAGGAAGCAGGGGCTACGGAAGTTCATGTCCGAATCAGTTCACCGCCTATTAAAAATTCTTGTTTTTACGGCATTGATACATCCACCAAAGGGGAATTAATTGCGTCAGAAAAATCGGTGCAACAAATCTGTGATGAAATAGGTGCAGATTCCCTTGAGTTTTTAAGTGTGGAAGGACTCATGAAAGGAATCGGAAGACCTGATAATGAGGAAAATCATGGTCAATGTCTCGCATGCTTTACGGGTCAATATCCAACGGAAATCTATCCAGAATCAGACCACCCGTATCAAAAGATATAGGAAGAAGGGAAACAGCTATGTCAAAAGCGTATGAATCAGCTGGAGTAAACATTGAAGCGGGGTACGAAGGCGTACGAAGAATGAAGAAACATGTGGAATCCACAAGGAGAAAAGAGGTCATGGGATCTCTCGGGGGATTTGGAGGATTGTTTGACCTTTCCGGATTTTCGTATGAAGAGCCCGTACTAGTTTCTGGAACAGATGGAGTTGGAACAAAGCTTCTTATTGCACAAGAGATGGGAAAACATGACACAATTGGTATTGATGCAGTTGCCATGTGTGTAAATGATATCGCTGTTCAAGGGGCATCCCCGTTATTTTTCCTAGACTATTTAGCATTAGGGGTTAATGACCCGGAGGTAGTGGAACAAGTAGTTTCCGGTATTGCAGATGGATGTCGCCAGGCAGGGTGTGCCATTATCGGTGGAGAGACGGCGGAAATGCCTGGATTATATAAACCGGAAGAATACGACGTTGCAGGATTTGTGGTGGGGATTGCGGAAAAGAAACATCTATTCGATCCGAAAAATGTAAAGGAAGGGGACATTTTGATTGGTCTTCCTTCAACGGGTGTTCACAGTAATGGTTTCTCCTTAGTTCGAAAGATTGTGAAAAGCCAAGGGCTGACCTGGGATGACTCCTTTGTGGCGTCGGGTGAATCGCAAAAAACAATTGGGGAAGTTCTTTTAACCCCAACGAAAATATATGTGGAAGCTCTCCAACCATTTCTCGGAAAAGGGGTTGTGAAAGCCGCGTCACACATCACTGGCGGTGGGATTATCGAGAATGTTCCCCGTATGGTTCCAGATGGTCTTGAAGCTGTTATTGATGTATCGTCCTGGGAGGTTCCTTTCATCTTCCGATGGTTAGGGGAAAAAGGGAATTTGAGTGATCGGGATTTATACGAAACGTTCAATATGGGAATCGGATTAGTGTTAGCTGTAGATAAAAATGCTGTAAATATGGTTCTTAAAACGTTGCAGGAAAACGGGGAGACGGCTCACGTTATAGGTGAAATCAAGCGTGGCTCTGGTGTTAGCTTAAAAGGGGTTGACACAGAATGAGGCTGGCAGTATTTGCATCTGGGAGTGGCAGTAATTTTGAGGCAATTACTAAGGCGGCTAAGTCTGGGATGATAAATGGTTCTGTTGAAGTCCTTATTTGTGATAAACAGAACGCCTATGCCCTGAAACGGGCTGAAAAATTAGGTGTCCCTGCTTATGTTTTTCAAGCAAAGGAATTCGAATCAAAGGCAGCATTTGAATCAGCAATACTGAAAAAGTTGGAAGAAAATCAAATTGAACTAATCATTTTGGCAGGATATATGCGTTTAGTGGGCGGTACTTTGTTATCTGCTTTTGAGGGCAGAATATTAAATATTCATCCCTCTTTATTACCTGCTTTTCCAGGTTTGGATGCAGTGGGGCAAGCTATGGATGCCGGTGTGAAAGTAACAGGGGTTACGGTTCATTATGTGGATGCGGGAATGGACACTGGTCCCATCATTGCTCAGGAACCATTGAAAATTTATAGTGGTGATAAGAAGGAAGTTGTTCAAAAAAAGATTCAACAGGTGGAACATCAGTTATATCCGGAAGTTATCCAGTATGTAATCGAAGAGTTAAGTGGGAGGGTCTGAGGAATGAAGAAACGGGCGTTAGTAAGTGTTTCAGATAAAACAGGGGTTGTGGAGTTTGTGCAAAAGTTGGAAGGCCTGGGGGTTGAAATCATCTCTACAGGTGGTACGAAAAAGGCGCTCCAAGATGCTGGAGTGAATGTCATTGGTATTGAAGAAGTTACTGGTTTCCCAGAAATGATGGACGGACGAGTTAAAACTCTGCACCCAGCAATTCATGGAGGATTATTGGCAGTAAGAGATAATCAAGACCATATGACTGCGGCCCTTGAGCACGGGATTAATATGATTGATTATGTAGTGGTCAATCTTTACCCGTTTCAACAGACGATTGAAAATCCAGACGCGACATTTTTAGATGCTATTGAAAACATTGATATTGGTGGTCCATCCATGATTCGGTCCGCGGCAAAAAATCATGCATCTGTTGCAATTATTGTGGATGCGTCTGATTATGGTGTGGTTACGGAGGAGTTAGAAACAGCTGGAGAGTTATCCGCTGAACGGAAAAGGAAACTGGCAGCGAAAGCATTCCGTCATACCGCCTCCTATGATGCACTCATCGGGGAGTATTTAACAAAGCAAGTAGGGGAAGATGCTCCAGAAAAGTTAACCATAACATATAACTTAAAGCAAATGTTGCGATATGGGGAAAACCCCCACCAATTGGCAGCTTTCTATGAGCGTCCATTAGGAAACCCAGCTTCGATTGCAAACGCACAACAGCTTCATGGGAAGGAACTTTCCTATAATAATATCAATGATGCAGATGCTGCGTTGGCGGTAGTGAAAGATTTTGTTGAACCTGCAGTAGCTGTTATTAAGCATATGAATCCATGTGGTGTGGGAACTGGAAAAACCGTATACGATGCATTTATGAAAGCATATGAAGCGGATCCTGTATCAATTTTCGGAGGAATCGTTGCCTCTAACCGGGAAATTAATAAGGAAACAGCTTTAAAATTGAAGGATATTTTCCTTGAGATTGTTGTTGCACCAGGATTTACGGAAGATGCGTTGGCAGTTTTAACAGAGAAAAAGAACATCCGCTTATTAACAGTGAATTTAAAGGATAATCAGCCTTTAGAACAGCGAATTACAACTGTTTCAGGTGGTGCTTTGATGCAGGAAACGGATACGCTCAGTTTTGAAGATGTATCAGTAACGAATCCCACCAGGCGCGAACCTACTGAGGATGAGTGGAATCAGCTAAAAATGGCATGGAAAGTCGTTAAACATGTGAAGTCAAATGCTATTGTCTTAGCAAAATCAGATCAGACAATCGGAATCGGTGCTGGACAAATGAATAGAGTGGGCTCTGCAAAGATAGCTATAGAACAAGCAGGTGAAAAAGCACAAGGATCTGTTCTAGCATCAGACGCATTTTTCCCAATGAGCGATACAGTAGAAACAGCAGCAAAGGCCGGCCTCACGGCAATCATTCAACCTGGGGGATCGGTCCGTGACCAGGAGTCAATTGATAAGGCAGATGAGTATGGAATTGCCATGGTATTTACAGGAGTGCGTCACTTCAAACATTAATGACATTGGTTGATTGGTTAGGAGAATTTTTTAAAAAAGGAGCGATCGTGTTGAAGGTATTAGTCGTTGGAAGTGGTGGACGTGAGCATGCGTTATGCTGGAAACTAAAGGAATCAAAACGGGTAAGCGAGGTGTTTGCGGCACCAGGAAGCGACGCGTTATCCTTAGATGGAGTTCGCTCCGTTCGTATTTCAGAACGGGATCATGATGGCCTCATCCATTTTGCAAATGAAGAGGGTATTGACTTAACGATCGTGGGTCCCGAGGTTCCCCTAGTCAACGGAATTGTGGATGATTTCACTACAGCAGGACTTCGTATATTTGGTCCCAGCGGGGCTGCCGCACAATTAGAAGGCAGTAAAGAATTTGCAAAGAAAATCATGGTGGAGTACGGAATACCAACTGCCAAATATGAGGCGTTTACAGATCTCGAAAAGGCAAAAGCGTATGTAAGTAAAGAAGGTGCCCCAATTGTAGTAAAGGCAGACGGTTTAGCTGCTGGTAAAGGGGTTATCGTATGTGAGACAGAAGAAGAGGCATTCAATGCCCTTGATGAAATCATGGGAAACCGTACCTTCGGAGACGCAGGTTCCCTTGTTGTCATTGAGGAGTGTTTACGTGGAGAAGAGCTTTCCTTAATGGCCTTCGTTCATGGTGAACTAGTCATTCCGATGGTACCTGCACAGGATCATAAACGTGCTTTTGATGGGGATTCTGGACCGAATACAGGTGGGATGGGTGCATACTCTCCTGTTCCGCATATAGTAGCATCTTTAGTTGAAGAAGCGGAACACACGATCCTAAGGCCAATGGCAAAGGCAATGGTAGCAGAAGGAGTACCGTTTACAGGTATATTATATGCTGGCTTGATGATGACAGAAGATGGACCTAAAGTCATTGAGTTTAATGCGCGGTTTGGAGATCCAGAAACTCAGGTTGTATTGCCTCGTTTAAAGTCCGATTTAGTAGATGTCATTGAAGGGCTATTAAAAGGTGATGAAGTGGTACTAGAATGGTCTGAAGAAGCCTGTGCTGGTGTAGTATTAGCTTCTGTTGGATACCCCGGTTCTTATCCAAAAGGGGTAGCAATGGATATTCCAGTGGATACGGTTTTATTAGATGGACAAAAATGGTTCCATGCTGGAACGAAATTTGAGGATGGCCAATGGAAAACAAATGGTGGCAGAGTTATACTGCTTTCGAGTTTGGGAACTGATTTACAGGAAGCGTTTCGAAAAACATATTATATCATTAATGAATCATCGTGGGATGGTCTGTTCTACCGGTCTGATATTGGAAAAAGAGCGATTACTCTTTCTTCCCTTGACGGGAACGATTCTTCGTCCATACTAAAATAAGCGCTATAATACTTCCGAAAACCAAAACATATAAAAAGAAAATATCAGTTATTAATTCCATTATCAAAGAAATCATCTCCTTTTTAGAAATAGGGAAGAAGCCTCGTGACTTCGATTCTGGGTTATTGACGTAAAGGTGGAAGGATGCTGGGACTTCATTAAGTTGTTTAATGAGATGGAGCAATACTTCCATAGGGGAAGTATTGCACCTTCGGGCATGGTCTAGCTTCATCGCCTAATCGCATGGGAACTGAAAAAGTGGTGCTTTTCCACTTTTACAGTCCCACTAAGCAATGAGCGTAGCCGTCGCATTCTTTAAAAAGCATGATAGGAGTGGTTTTCTCCTATCATGCGAGCGACGAGCGCAGCCATTGCCATACAAATAAAAGGAACTGAAAAAGTGGTTT
>NZ_JAHQCS010000045.1 GCF_019042215.1 Evansella tamaricis
CGGTGGAGCTAGACAACTTGCCCGAAGGTGCCAAAACTTATACTTTCTTACCTTTTAAGAAAAGCGCAAGCGCCTTTGGTCACGAGCGTAGGGCAATGCCTATTCTTACAAGCATCGCTCTCGTGCCGCCATCAAGAAGGAACGCTCGTCGTTGGCGCTTAATAAAGATAAGAAAACATCATTCTTTTTTTCTTCATAAAAAAGCTTCCGTGATTACAACTGTCACGGAAGCTAAGTATTATTTAGAACCTTCTTTAATACGTTTGGCAATATCAACTGTACGCTTTGCCTGGTATTTTACCGCAGCGGTTACATCTTCTTTCATATTTCCATCTTGATCTACAGTTACACTCGTTCCATATGGATTACCGCCTGCCTCAAAGGTAACTGGATCGGAATATCCTGGTGCAGCCACGATGGCTCCCCAATGGAACATCGTCGTATAGAGAGAAAGTATGGTCGCTTCTTGACCTCCATGCGGGTTGGATGCTGAAGACATAGCACTCACTACTTTATTTACGAGTTTGCCGTTAAACCACAATCCCCCTGTTGTATCCAGGAACTGCTTCATTTGTGCCGGCATATTTCCAAAACGAGTAGGAACACTGAATATGATGGCATCTGCCTCTTCTAAATCATCCAAAGTCACTTCAGGAACATCCTTTGTAGCATTGACATGTTCACGCCATGCAGGGTTAGAATCAATCGCTTCTTCTGGAGCCAATTCTGGTACTTTCAATAACTTTACATCTGCACCAACTTCCTCAGCACCTTCTTTCGCCCATTGTGACAACTTATAGTTTGTACCGGTAGAACTATAATAGATTATCGCTAGCTTAATTGACATAGTTTATTACCCCTTTACATTGAAAAAATTTACGAGAGTGATGGAGCCTTTACCAAAATCACCCTTATTATGTCCTACATCCCTTTCCTTATTCCCAACATTAAATATGAATAAACACAAAAACGTACGAGATCTAGGACCCGTACGTTTTGTGAAAAAAAGATTCTAAAGCCACTTATTTTTATCTTTTTCCAAAGTTTCCAGAGATGCTGGTGCCTTTTGTAACATTGCTGGGCACAACCGATTATACTTTTTAATTAACTGATTTATATCCTTCATTCCATCCTTTTTTTCCTTATCTGAAACTGTCCCGTTTTCTATCTTTTTTAGCAATTGAAGTATTGCTTCTCTTACCTTGTGCTGAGCTTTAATCCATTCTGGCAAATAATTAGCGTTTTTCAATACGCTATTTAGGGGATCACTTTTTAATGTTTCCTGTGACAGTGGCTTCCCTTTTCCAGCTAAATTATCAAAACCTCCACGCTTTTCATACTCCTTATAAATATCACCCATCAAATCACGGCTAGAAGAATCTCTCATCACTTCTCCCTCCTACTATACTGGAATGACAGTATTTATATTCTCCTTAAACATTACCATAGTGTTTATGGTTTTTTCCATTTTTCCAGTACGACATTTGCGCATGACGAAGGATGACAAGAAGTCTTGGAAATTCGAATCATAAGCACCTAATATGGTTACTCCATGACGGACGCACAAGTTTTCGGATCCAGTGCTTTGGCTTTGCTATTCCTCCTCATTAACTAATCCTTCTACAAACTTCCGTTCCATCAAATGCTTCTTTTTCCGATATTCCTTGGACTTGAAGATAATGTCAAAATCATAATCGTCAGGGTACAATTCAGATGCTGGAATATATAGTTTCATACGCTTATGATTCACCTTCCGCTTTTCACCCTTAACTTGAACGATATAATCTCCCAGATCATCCGGTCCCACATAAACTATACCCATCTCGCCGGTGGCAGGAAGTATCACATTATCCCCTTGAGAAAATAAGGTCGTGTCTTTATCAGAGGTTTTTTTCCCATCGGTTCTTAATGCTTTACGGGAAAATTTATTCACAACGACCTGGTTTTCAAACCTAGAATCTTTAAGGAATTCTGAATCTTCTCCTTTAAAGTTTTTTTCCGTCTTATAGGTTATCTTGTGTGCTTTTTCAATAATGTCAGGATGCATTCCAAGCTTTAATGCAATATCAAACGCCTGGCTTTTTCCACCCTTGCCAAGAATTAATCGATACGTTGGTTTCAATGTTTCCAAGTCGAACTCCATGGATCCGTTCATAAAGCCTTTCCGTTCATTAGCGAAATCCTTCATTTCACTGTAGTGAGTAGTGGCAAATATCGTTGCACCTTTCTCTGACAACTGTTCTAAAATGGCGATAGCAAGCCCCATTCCTTCTCCAGGATCTGTTCCAGATCCCAGTTCATCCAAAAGGACAAGACTTTGATCATTCGTCTCTTGAAGTATCTCAATGATATTTACAAGCCTGGAACTAAAGGTACTTAAATTTTCCTCTATACTTTGCCCATCTCCAATATCTACGAACACGTGGTGAAATAAGTGGAGATTCGTCCCTTTTTCCGCTGGTACATGAAGTCCCGTTTGTGCCATCATTGTGAGTAATCCAATTGTTTTTAACGTTACTGTCTTTCCCCCTGTATTCGGACCGGTAATAATAAGCCCATGGTCCACCTCCCCAAACGTAAGCGTAAGGGGCACTGCTTCTTTACCCAACATTGGATGACGGGCCTTTTTCAAATCAATGGTAAATTCTTCATTTATAAGTGGCGCAGTTCCATTGATTTGCCGGCTATATTTCCCTTTTGCAAAAATAACATCATATTGGTGCATCACATCCACTGCTACTTTCATTTCATTCTCTTTTTCCAACACCATACCAGTAAGGGTATAAAGAATTTGCTCCACTTCGTATTCCTCAGAATATCGAAGCATCTGAATGTCCTCCTGAAGTTCGCTGAGTTCTGTTGGTTCCACAAATAATGTGGCCCCACTTGCAGAAGAATCGATAATTGTCCCGTTCACCTTACTTCGGTACTCCCGTTTGATGGCAAGTACTAGCCGGTCATTCTTCTCCAATACATGCCGCTCCTGCAAATAAGGAGTAAATTTCCTTGATTTAGTCATTTGGTTTGCTTTTTCCTTCAACCGGGCAACTAGGATATTGATCTGCTTTCGAACGCGCGCCAATTCTTGACTGGCGTAGTCATCCACTTGACCATGTCTTAGACAACGCTGAATCTCCCCTTCCAGATCACCCAGCTCCTCTATGGAGTCCGTATAGATACTGATGATCGGAGCTATATACCGCTTATCCTTCATAAAACGCTTCAGCTTTGTACAGTGATCTAAAAAGGATACAATGTTTGCTAATTGCTCTGGCCTTAAGAAAAGCCCTTTATTCCCCTGCTCCAAATAGGCACTTATATCATCTAAACTATGAAGAGGAATACTACCGCTTAGTTTCAATATCTCTACCGCCTCGTCCACTTCCTGTAATTCCCTTTCGATTACCCTCCTATTAATCTTTGGACTCAATTTTTTAATCGTGTCTTTTGCCCTGTTTGTAAAGGCATGGTTTGCGCACTCCTGTAAAATCCTGTTGTATTGCAATGCTTCCATCGTATGTTTTTTCATTGGATTAAGCTCCTTCTAAATTTTTTAGCTCGCAAAAAGCAAAGTAAGTAAAATGTTGCCTAGTTCCTGCAAGCTCCTAAGGCCGGTTCATCTTCTGCAGGTAAATTAGTAGTTTCCGTTTTAATAGCATCAATTTTCATAAAAAAAACCGCAATGAACAACACGTCATTGCAGCTGGAAGATTCGATCCCTCCTATTGATCCCCAATATAATTGAATGAGCACCTTAGTCAATGGATATAACTTCACAATTTCAGGCCCCACCTAAAAACAAATAAAAAGGCTATGACAAATATGCCATAGCCCTGGATCGAGTATCTTCTGCTATGATGCTTTTGTTCTTATCAAACCTCGAATCAACACTAAATAAGCCTTCAACAGGCTCATTTTTTATGTCGTTTCAAGACCGTATTTAATTACGGATTAGTTAAGAACACTCACACTCATAAAACATACTCCTTATAATTAGGGATCAATATATTACTTTTCTCCATCAGTTTACTGAGAGAGGAAAACAATGTCAATACTATCTTACTTTATTTTTCCAAACCATTCTTAACAATATCGTCATCATGAAAAGCCAGATCACAAATGGAATAGCCTTCTATCCGTATCCTGAATTGAAATTTGGTTTCTTATCATCAAACGACCAGTTCTTTCCTTAATTCTTGTTCTAACAATGGAATTGCCCGATGAAGAGTAGACTTCACTTTACTTTCAGACCATTCTAGTTCATCACAAGTTTCTTTAATCGTTCGTTCATGTAACTTTCGGAGGACGATTACATTACGATAGGCTGGTTTCAGTTTATGTAGAACAGTTTGTAATTCCTCAGAAGTCTCCCTTTTTTCCATAATAACGGATGGATCTGGATGATGATCTTTCAAATTCATTAAAATAAAGTCACTGTCATAAGGAATTATAGGTTTCACTTTTCGAATGTAATCAATTGTTATATGATAGGCAATTGTATAAAGCCAATTTTTGGGTGATTCTTTTTTTTCCAGTGCCTCATAATGGTTATACGCTTTCACAAATGTATCTTGTGTTAAATCTTCAGCCAAGTAGCTATCACGCACCATGCCACCAATATAGTTTTTTATTCTTAAGTAGTGCTCCTCATACATGGTAGAGAATAACTCCTGTTTTTTCTTTTCACCAGTCATATCCTTTCACCCTCCTCCTTCTACCGAACGAATCATCCATCAACTTTCAGTTACAATTTTATATCTATCAAAAAAAACGCGAATGTAGTTCTCATTCTCCACTAACTCAATAATAAAATCCTGATTATCTCTTATGAATTGTTTTATCCTTTCCTGATCCCACATTTCATCTTCTGTTGGGAAATCCGAAAATATGGTTTGTAATTCTTCCACCATCGTTTCCCTTGCAATTGAAAAGCTGTACTCTTCACCAAGGTTAAAGACATATCCGTTCGCATTCGGTACAAGAATAGTTAAATACACTAGATTAAATAAAAATCCTTTTTCCATATTGTCTAAGTTTGACCAGTAACCTACAGGTTCACTGTTTTGGTCCGGTCTATAAATATAATTAACGTTTATTACTTGATCTGTTAAATCCAATCCAAATGGAGTATCACCACCAAGTAAACTTCTAACCAAGGAAGATACAGTGGAAGCATCCCCCACATATGTTCCGCCATAATCCCGCAACATTTTTTCCTTACCGTTAATACATGCGGTGAGTAGGAGAAAACAAATTATGAAGAAAACTATTTTTTTCCATGAGATCATAGTACCTCAACCCCCATTTGATCTAAGTGTATTAAGTGATGTAGTACACTCATAATAATATTCGGATTTACTTAAAATGTCAACACTTTTTCACATTAAAAAAGCGTAACCTTTTGGCTACGCTTTAGAATTATTATTTATTACTCTACGATAAACTCAAAATTTCCGCTCAGTTTCACTTCTTTTCCTACTAACACTCCACCAGTTTCTAACGGTGCATTCCAAGTTAGGCCGTAATCTTCCCGATTTAGTTTCCCTTCCACATCAAAACCAGTAACAGTGCTGCCATCCATTGGATTTTTAGATGTACCGTTAAACTCGATTTTAAATGTTTCTGTTTTAGTCGTATCTTTTATTGTTACATTTGCAGTCAGCTCATACTCATCATCAGAGATTTTTTTAACGGATTCTCCTATGACTTTAATAGTGCTATAGTTCTCAACATCAAAAAAGTCTGCGGAACGAAGATGACCATCTCGGTCTTCATTTTTAGTAGCTATGGATGCTGCATCAACCGTAACCTCCACATTTAGTCCTTCAAGATTTTGAAGATCCCCTTCTAGCTTCACATCGAAATCCTTAAATTCCCCTTTTGCCTTTGCAATCATCATATGTTTTACTTGAAACCCGATACCGCTGTGTACTTTGTCTAACGTAAATTTTGACATGATAAAACCTCCTGTTTTTTCATTTTCCTTGTTGAAAAATGTCGTATAAACTTATTTTTAATTAGTTACTTACTTTATGTAATTAAATATATAATACATATTAATATTCGTCAAGTGATTTATTATATTTTTTTAAGTGATTAATCAAACTCCAATTAAATCTCCGTCTGGAGACTGATTGTTTATCCTCCTGTCGATTGTAGTAGGAGAACTAATTAAATTATATTATTAGATTACAGAAAATGATTTTTTGAAAGGATGAAAAAGATGGAACCTGTAATTGAAGTTAAGAGTCTCAGAAAAACTTATAAAAAAAGAAAAACAAAAGAGTTAATTCAAGCTGTTAGCGATGTTACATTTTCAGTTAATCGCGGGGAAATTGTTGGACTACTTGGTCCAAATGGTGCCGGTAAAACAACAACCATCAAAATGATCTGTGGTTTATTGATTCCTGACTCAGGGACAATTACAATTAATGGTCAAAACAATCAGAAAAAAAGGTTAAAATCATTACGTCATATTAGTGCTGTCCTAGAAGGAAACCGTAACCTCTATTGGAGATTAACAGTGAGGGAAAATCTGGAGTACTTCGCCGGGAACAGAGGGGAGTCCAAAAAGGATGTGGCAAACAGAATTGATGAATTGTTAGTTAAATTTCATTTGAAGGATAAAGAGAAAGAACTTGTGAATCGCTTGTCCCGTGGGATGCAGCAGAAGCTTGCCATCGCGGTAGCAATGCTTGCGGAGAGCGACGTTATTTTACTGGATGAACCAACTCTTGGCCTAGATGTGGAAACGGGTTATGAAGTAAGGGAATTACTCCGAGAAATAGTTCAAGAGTATGACCGAACAATCATCATCAGTACTCACGATATGGATGTTGTACAGGACTTGTGCGATCGTACCATTATTGTTAACAAAGGGAAAATTGTCACAGACGATAAAGTGGAAAATCTTTTACGCTTGTTTGAGGTAAGGTCCTATACTATTTCCTTAAGTGCACTGTTAAGCGAAAAGCAACAAATACTTTTAGATCAAAAATTCCCTGATTATAAATACACACCGGATACCATTGGTTCAAAATTGGAAATTGACCTTGCAAAAAGTGAAGAAATATATGATTTATTTGATATTTTGAAAATGAATATGACTCCAGTTGAATCTATTGATAGGGGTACAATCAATTTCGAACAAATTTTTATGAAGATTGTAAAGGGGGAACAGCAAAATGTCTTGGTTCAATCTTCTTAAAGCAAATTTACGTAAAGAATATCTTGAAATGAAGCGGTACTTGCCAAATACTATCGCTATGGTTCTCACATTTTATATCCTTTTCATTGGTATGTTCTTTGGAATTCAAATTATCGGTGATCCAACTACCCAGGACATCAACATTCAGTTTACCATTGTGAATTATATATTCTGGTTTTTTGCCATGATGACCGTAAATGCCATCGGTTGGCAAATAACAAATGAGGCAATGAGGGGTACATTGGAGCAACTCTCCATGTCTCCAATGGGAATCTGGAAGATTATGTTGATGCGTCTCATTGCATCGACAGTCATTAATTTTATTATGATTATCGCCCTCCTTTATTTATCCATGTTCACTTCTGGCCAATGGTTAAATATTGATGTGGGTACGATTTTACCAATTCTTATACTTACGATAATCAGTATGTTTGGGTTAGGTTTCATCATCGCCGGGTTATCTATCATTCTTAAACAAGTTCAAGCATTTTTGCAGATTTTACAGTTTATTTTGGCTGGTTTGACCTTTGTTCCATTATCAGTTGCCCCTTTCTTGGCATTTTTCCCTTTCGTAAAAGGGGTTGATCTCGTTCGAGCGGTGATGATTGAAGGCGTTACGTTTACTCAGATTCCTATGGTTGATTTCCTCATTCTTGGGTTCAATGCCATTTTCTATTTTGTTATTGGACTATTATTCTTCTTCTATTGTGAACGTTTTGCGATGAACAAAGGATTATTAGCTCATTATTAAGAAAAGCGCAAGCGTCTAGGGTCACGAGCGTAGGGCAGTGCCTCTTCCTCTACTAGCATTGCTCTGAAGAGTATCCGTCCATCGGGCAAAGCGCCACGTCCTGTGGCATGCCCGATATTAGGACGTCCTGTCCGTTCATCGGGTAAAGCGCCACGTCCTGTGGCATGCCCGATATTAGGACGTCCTGTCCGTTCATCAGGCAAAGCGCCACGTCCTGTGGCATGCCCGATATTAGGACGTCCTGTCCGTCGAGGGAACTCGAAGTTAACTCGACGGGCAGCATCGCTCGCGTGCTGCCACTGAAGTAAACGCTCGTTGGACAGCGAATTCGAAGAAGTAGCTAGAAGTCCGTTCTTTGACTTCCTTGTGCTCCTGCAATTACTCGTCGCAAGGCAGCAAGGGCGCGGCTCAGGTAGTAGCCTGCCTGAAGTGATCCGACCCGAAGGTGAAAAAACTTATACATTGTCTTTTTAAAAAACCAGTCTCGGGCCATTGGGCGTGAGACTGGTTTTTTTTACTCTGTATCTTTCTTATTTAGTTGAGCAATTCCCCGGGCTACATTTAAAGCCATGGAAAAAGCAATAAATCCTAATACAACTGTGAAAGCAACATGGACATTTTCGAGGTAAAACCAAACTGCTAAAAATGCTGCTAATAAGGTTGTCATCATACTAAAGATTACGTCTGTCCATTTATTGTGTTTTTGATAGATATCCATGAGAGTTTGAACTTGCATAACTAGTAATAACAAGACGACAAAATGAACCATTTCCACAGGCAGAACGCCACCTAACGGGGTATCACTCCCTGCGATTAAAAAGATTGTATAAGCAAATATAATTCCTATGAATAATGTTATTTGAAATATTCGGTATGGTTTGGAATAGATCTTCTTGTTTTTCATGTGTACCGCTCCTCATCAACGACCTGATAGTCACTATTCAGTATAAATTGATCTGTCTATACTATAATCTATCACATCTGGAGAAGCCTTTAAAGTTCTGAAAAAATCACAGGCAAATTAATGTACATTTAGCTTTCGGGAAAAGGGGGCATTTATTTTTCCGTTACTTTTAATACAATCTGATTTCCGGATGGATCTTTAGTCAAGATTTGATTCCCTCTTGATTGAATACTGGCACCGATGTTTTCCAGCTGCCTCACTGTTTTTTCTCTACTCAATGTATCTGAAAATTCAAGGGAAAACCAATTCATGCCGACACTCTTTTTCTCCGGAGCAGGTGCCCCCATGCCATTCCATATATTTAAGCCTATATGATGATGATATCCCCCTGTGGAAAGGAATAATGCTCCTGGATAACGCCGTGTCATAACATCGAACCCTAAGCCTTTCACATAAAATTCTTCGGTGGACTTTAATTCAGATACATGCAAATGAATATGTCCAATGATCGCGCCTTTCGGAAGACCTTCCCACAATTTATCAGTCTCAGCAAGAATTCCTTGACCATCCAATGGTTCTGTTGCCATGGACACTTCTTCACTCCGCCAATTCCATTCTTCCTCAAGTCGGTCCCGATATACTTCAATCCCATTGCCATCAGGATCAGATAAATAAATTGCCTCACTCACTAAATGATCAGATGCCCCTATTGGGTAATTCTCTTGAATAACATGCCTCAAAAAAGCAGATAAATCGGTACGGCCTGGCAAAAGGATCGCGAAATGATATAACCCTGTCGCCCGTTCATTTTTTGGGAGGACATCCCTTGGTGATTCTAATGTTAACAACGGGTGTTTTCCATCGACAGTTAAGGTGACTTTCTGCTCATTGGTACTCAACACTTTAAAACCAATAAAGTCCCTATAAAACTGCAATGATTTTTCCAAATCCATGACATTTATATTGACTTGGCCAACATAAATATTTGGTTTTTGAAAAAACTTTTTCTCCATTTTACTATCCCCTTTCGATCTTGACCTTCATAAGTTGCTCCATAGCAACGTTTTATTAACTGTCACAGGAATTGTCGGAACATTGATTGCTAATAGTATCGTCTGGGTTTACAAATTCAATTTTCTGTTTTTCCTCCCAAGCCTTTTCTAGCGTCTCTTTAAAAACAGCGTAGGGCTGGGCTCCGGAAATCGCATACTTCTCATCAAAAACAAAAAAAGGAACTCCACGGACACCTAATTTACTTCCGTTCTCCTGATCCATTTTTACTTCTGACTGGTAATCTCCCTTTGTTAACATACGTTGAACGCCTTCTCTGGAAAGACCCACTTCCACTGCTAAATCTGATAGTACTTCATGTTCCCCAAGGTGCAGAGAATCAGTAAAATATGCTTTAAGCAGTCTTTCAGTCATTTCCAGCCCTTTCCCATGTTCATATGAGTAATGGGCTAATCGATGAGCATCACCTGTGTTTGTATGAACCGCTGTATCAAACTGAAAATCTAGTCCCACTTCTTTCGCTTGTTCTTTCACTTGATTAGACATTTGCCTAGCTTTTTCACGGCTCATTCCATATTTACTTGCGAGAACATCATATAAATCCTCACTATTATTTACCTTCGCATAGGGATCCAATTGAAAACTGCGGAAAATAATCTGAACCTCTTGACGATGCGGGAAATGTTCCATTGCCTGCTCAAGCCTCCGTTTTCCTATATAGCAAAAGGGACAGGCAAAATCAGACCAAACTTCTATTTTCAAAGACAAAACCTCCTATGTAAATTAGTCTGTTTATATTATCTTAATCTCATCATACAACGGGCTAGGAAAAGAAAACAAATTATCAGATTTCACGAAATCTAAAAAAAGAAAACAACACCAAAAAACTGCCCTGTGGCATGAGCAGTTTTTTATCTATATGAAGTAGAACTATTGGGAGAGAGGGGTTGGTAATCCAGATTAAGATTATCGGTTTCTTTCATTATTGATCCTTTATTTGAGTTGTGGTTGTACTTACGTAGGTCCCCTTATAAGTACCACTTCTTTCTTTTGAGCTATAAAATTATATATCCTCCTTTGCATCATAAAGGACGGAGAAACACTCCTTCCAGTTTTTTCACAGACATAAAATGGTTGTTGGTGGCTAACTATTTTTCTATTTTTCAAGGAGATCCTTTCCCCATTTTCCAAACACATATCTTCCAAAAAATGATAATTCACTTTACCAATTCTATGTTGTGCTTCATCAATGACAGTAAATGGTATCTGCTGATTGAAATGATAAAAGATCCAGGATCCAACGGAAATATATAAAAACGACTCCAACTCCCTGTACAATAGACTTGTCCAATTAAAAATGATGGCTAGAATACCAACAGCGAGGGGAAGTAATAGGAATGGTTTCACCAGATAGTCAACTGCATTAAAAGGAATATGCCAAATATATGTGTTCCAAAATGTTACCGCACCGTATGTAATAATGAAGCTTGTAACCAAATAAACTACAGCGATGAATGAATCTGAATTCGTTTCTTCGTATCTGCTATCTTGTAAATACAATGTTAACATCTCCTTCAGCTTGTCCAATTTTTTAATGTGAAATCATTGTAGCATGAAGGAAATAGCGAATCTTGAAAACCGTTAATCAAATTCTTTCAAGGAAAGATAAGAATCGTCACCACCGTTGGAAAAAGAGTTAAACTTTGTCTTACTTAATGGCCTAAATGAGGAATATCGTCTTTCCTTTCAAAATCCCGACAAAGAATGAAACATGATTTTCCTTTCTTTTTATACATACTTTCATTTTTATATAAAAAAATTATCAGACGATGAAATCTGAGTAAATGTGTTTTTATAGGCAGTAAAAACAGTTGATTATCTTGTCACTTGTACCCGTTTTTTGAGCAGATGGAAAATGATAGCTCCTATTATTGCTACCGCAAGGAATGTAAACACAAAAAATGATGCATTAATGACATAACCGAACGTAACCTCCTGTTGAAGATAAGTGACATTTTCATAAGATTCGACAATTTCAGGGACGTAAGATTTGGTGAGAATTAGGCCCTGGACAATGATTACTGTAAAATAAACCATATGTACTACAATGGAAAAGATCACCGATTTCATTATTAACTTCATCAATATTATTTCTCCTCCCCGTGTGCCAAATATTAACTTTGATGTTGTCGAACGGTAGCCGTTAGCTGAATAACAAATTAATTCAGATGTGGTTTTATATCATTCTTATAAATGTCCACTTTGTTCGCAGTGAACTTCAAAGATTGTATTTTCCATTGATTGTAAGACTAATGTTAAAAGATAAAGGCAAATCAATTTTTTTAACCATATCTTCTAAGGCATAATAGTCGTCTTGTTCATTGCTATAAAAAATAACTGAACTAATTGATACCTCGTCGTCTTCAATATCAAGACTACACATCATTGGTAATTTATCACCATTATTAGTGGTTAATTCTCCTAATACAATTGACCCGTTTAACTCTTCTGTAAAGTTCTTTGTTTCAGATGGTCGTTGTATAATCATAACCTCATGTACAATACTTTCCAATATTAATTACACACGATTTTTAGTATTAAATTGATAATCAAAATCATTCCATAATCGTTTAATATCAAAGTTGTTTTGTAAGATGCTTAATTGATACACGTCTGGATTACTCAGACCTTTCCATTGCTCAAAGCCAAATTTTTTATCATAGTGATTTAATAATAAGGATATAACACCTCCATGTGCCACGATAATCGTACTTTCAAAATCACTTGCCACAATATCATTTACAACTTCTACCATTCGATTCATGGCTTCATTACTGGATTCTCCACCTTCATACTTCAAATCCATATCATTGAATGTTGCTTCCAGTTTATCCATCCAATCTGAAAAAAAGGTGGAGCTAAGTATACGTTCAGTTAGTCGACTATCCATCTCAAGTTCTATATTTTTATTCTCTGCAAATGGCTTTATCGTTTGAACCGCTCGTAAGTAAGGACTGGAAATAACTCTATCAACCTTCACCTTTATATCCGATAGAAAGTCAGATAGTTCATTTGCTTGTGTTAATCCTCTTTCCGTTAATGGTGAATCAGAAGATTGTCCTATCGCTTCACAATGTCTAATTATGTATATATTTTTATTCATACTTCCTCCTTTTATAAACCTACAAGGCAACAATTGCACTCTTAACATTCTCAGCTTTTTTAATACTCACCTTTAAATAATCGGGAGCATTAGGGTGTTCATATACTTGTTGAGCTGTCATCCAGTTTATTGACTCTACTTCATCAGGACTTTTGGCAATTGCCTTACCAGAGTCATATTCACACAGAAATACTATATCCACTACATTTTCACCCGAATCAGCTACAAAAGATGTACTATGTACGTATTTTAATTTCTCTTTTACATTTACATCCACTTCTTCACTTATTTCACGTTTCACAGTTCTTTCTAAAATATCTGATGTATTCCCTTCCTGTTCAACTTTACCGCCAACAAGTGATAGCAATCCACCGGCATGTTCCTCTTTTTTACTTCGTTCAATAATCAACCATTTATCATCTTTATATATCGCACCCTCTACATTTACAATGAACATAAAAACCTCCAATTGGATATTATAGTTTTTTTCTAATAGAAATTTACTTTCTCTTCCATGTAAACTTAACTACTTTTTTCTTCCTCTTCTGGCTGAATTAGCAAGTTTATCATCATTTTCAAAAATGGAACTGCTTGAGAATCGTTTTCCACCTTGGATTCTATCCAATTAATTTCATCACTCATTAAGTTAATTAAGTTATACACTGCCTTTTTATGAAAATTTGGCGTTATGTACATGAAAATTATCTTTACTTTGTCGAGTTGAATAGGAGGTAATTGTGATTCAAGACTTTTTAATCCCAATTGAGCTTTTTCTGGTTTATACCTGTGTAATAATACTTTAGAAAAGTTGACCATAACATGTTGCAACATTTCCACGGCCCATATGTCGTTTCCTCTCTGTCTTGCCTTATTATATTGAAATAGATACCATGCGACATCATAGGCACAGTCGCTAAACTCTTCTAAGGAAAGAATTAAATTTTGAGTGGATTGAAATTTAGTTAGCCTGGCTTCTGGATCATACAACACATGGAAATAATCTTTTTCTTTGAAACTCTTTTCAGTAACAGTATATAAATCTACATGAAGGAGATTGTCAAAGACTGCAATGATTTGAGGTGCAATGATAAAGAAATCTTCATAAAACAATATCTTTCTATATGTCTCTAAATGCTTTAATCGTCGTGTTAAAAATAACTCTTCATCTTCTTCATCGACCAAGCAGTAAAGATCTACATCCGAATATTCATCATATTCACCTCTACCCATAGAACCTTTTAAAAAGATTGCCTTTACAAGTTCATCCTTCATTAAACTTTGCGAAATGGCCTTAACAGCATCTTTCTGCTTCATCATATCCTCCCAACTTAAAAATAAATATTACGCCATTATATTCCATTTTCTTAGAATAATCAATATTCAATTGTTCCTCTAACCATCTTTTAGCCTAGGTTTTCATTCAATTGCATTAGGATTGATTTTGATTGAAAATGAGGTTCTACTACGATTGAAAACCCGTTGAATTTGGCGAATAAAAAATCCGAAGGCTCGCCGGAAAATTACCGGAAAAACCTTCGGATTTGGAACGTTATTTTTTTCTCTGGAACCTTATTATTTTATGGAGACAAACACATATACTAGTATATTCTTACATTACTCCACTGTCACTGACTTTGCAAGGTTCCTTGGTTTATCCACGTCACAGTCTCGGTGTAATGCTGCGTAATACGCAATAAGCTGTAATGGAATGACACTTACTAGTGGTGTAAGATACTCGTGCACGTGTGGGATAACGAGGGCATCGTCTGCCTCCTCTAACCCTTCCATACTGATCATACAAGGAGATGCACCACGTGCAACAACTTCCTTCATATTTCCGCGGATACTTAAGTTAACATGTTCCTGAGTGGCAATACCGATTACAGGTGTTCCTTCTTCGATTAATGCAATCGTCCCATGCTTTAATTCACCGCCTGCGAAACCTTCTGCTTGAATATAGGAAATCTCCTTTAATTTTAACGCTCCTTCTTGACCTACAAAATAATCAATGGCGCGGCCAATAAAGAAACAGTTTCTAGTGACACTTAAATACTCCCTGGAAATTTGCTCCAACACTTCTTTTTTGTCCGTTAATGTCTCCATAGCACTTGCAACGATTGCAAGTTCCTGAAGGGGATCAAAGTCTATTTGAATTCCCGCTGCCTTGGCAGTATCTACTGCAAGTATAGCTAAAACGGCCATTTGTGCGGTATAAGCTTTTGTGGATGCCACAGCAATTTCAGGGCCTGCATACGTGTGCAATGTAAAATCTGCCTCTCGTGAAAGTGTTGATCCTGGTACGTTCGTGATTGTAAGTGCTTTATGGCCCATTTCTTTGACATTCACTAACACACCACGGCTGTCTGCTGTTTCACCACTTTGAGAAATAAAAATAAAGAGTGGGTTTTCACTTAGTAGTGGCATATTGTATAGAAATTCACTGGCAATATGCGTTTCTACAGGTTTATTGGCAATTCTTTCGATTAATTGTTTTCCCACAAGACCTGCATGATAACTAGTTCCTGCCGCTATAATATAGATTCGATCAGCATCAAGCATTGCCTGGCGAATAGTCTCGTCAAGCTTAATGTTTTCCTCTACATCTTTATATTTAGAAATAATGTTGCGAATTACAAAAGGCTGCTCATCAATTTCCTTGAGCATATAGTGAGGGTACGTTCCCTTTTCAATGTCGCTTGCATCCAGTTCCGCAATATAGGATTCACGGTTCACAACTTTGCCATCCAGTGTTTTAATGGTAGCTTCTTCACGGGATACGATAACGATCTCCTTATCCATTAGCTCCATATATTCATTCGTTACTTGGAGCATTGCCATTGCATCACTTGCTACCACATTGACACCATCACTTAAGCCGACGAGTAATGGACTTTTGTTTTTCCCAACATAAATAGTCTCTTTGTCTTCGTTATCTAACAAAGCAGTGGCATAAGAACCCTTTAGAAGACTTAATGCTTTGCGGAATGATTCCTCTGTAGACATTCCTTCCCGAGCAAAGCGTTCCACAAGCTGCACAATAATTTCTGTATCTGTATCACTTGCAAGCTCAACATCTTCCAAGTATTCCCTTCTCAGCTGTTCGTAATTTTCGATAACTCCATTATGAACAATCGTATAGCGCTTGTTTGTACTTTGATGGGGATGGGCATTTACTTGGCTTGGAACCCCATGGGTCGCCCAGCGTGTGTGACCAATACCAATCAATCCCGATTCTGACTGGTCGACACTTTCACGAAGAGTAGCTATTCGACCCTTTTCTTTGTAGACATGCACTCCCTCATCATTCACAATTGCAATACCCGCAGAGTCATATCCTCTATATTCTAACTTTTCCAGTCCCTTTAACAGAATTTCTTTTGCATCTTCTGTTCCAACGTATCCTACAATTCCACACATAACTATTTCCTCCCTTAGTAGGGCAAGAAACACCGGGGCATTCTTGCCCCACTCTTTATATAAATTAGTTTTCCAATTATAATCTTCATCAATACAATTACTTTTGTTCGAAAAGTCACCTTTTCGTTTTAGATAATTGTTTTCGGTTGTGATGAATCAACCGGGAGGCATCCGCCGAATGCTTCGATAAACCTCCTCCTCGTCAACTAATCAAGATTCCGTTCCCTTAGATTAGTCCAGGCGCTTCTTTAAAAATATCTTCTTTGAAACCTCCTCTCTTCTTGAATCTTATTAATCATACTACATTGTCAGAAATACGGTCAACTCCAATTTCAACCGTTCCACTTGGTAGTGGATAATATAAAATATGCATGGAAGTCAGCAATGTGATTTCCATGCATTTTATTTTAGTCTATTGAGCCAAGCTCTCTTTTTACAACGTCAACGATTTTTTCAACATACTTGTTACACATTTCTTCTGTTGGTGCCTCTGCCATTACTCTAACTAGTGGTTCTGTGCCAGATGGGCGCACTAAGATACGTCCTTCGCCCTGCATTTCTGCTTCCACTTCATCAATCTCTACAGCAATGACTTCATTATTTGTTAATGCATGTTTATCGGCAACACGCACATTCACTAGTTTTTGTGGATACTTTGGCATCTCCGCAGCTAATTCTGATAAAGGTTTGTTTGACGCCTTTAGAATACTGCATAGTTGTAGTGCTGTTAACAAACCGTCTCCTGTTGTTGTGAAATCCAAGAAGATAATATGTCCTGACTGTTCCCCACCAAGGTTAAACGATCCATTTCGCATTGCTTCCATCACATATCGGTCACCGACAGAAGTTTGTTTCGTTTCCACACCATTTTCTTCTAATGCTTTATAGAAACCAAGATTACTCATTACCGTTGAAACAACTGTATTTTGATTTAACCTGCCCTGTTCCTTTAAATACTTAGCACAGATAAACATAATTTGGTCTCCATCGACAATGTTCCCGTTTTCATCCACAGCGATCAGTCGGTCGGCATCTCCATCGAAAGCAAGACCTATATCTGCTCCCTTTTCTAAAACAAGGGACACAAGGGCATCTGGGTGCGTTGAGCCAACTCCATCATTTATATTGACACCATTTGGAGTAGAACCAATGGTTGAAATCTGATCTGCTTCCAAATCTGCAAACAAATGAGCTGCAAAAGGGGAGGCTGCTCCATTTGCGCAGTCTACAGCAATATGTAATCCTGAGAAGTCCTCCATGACTGTCTGCTTTAGGAATTGTAAGTATTTTTGACCACCTTCAAAATAATCGTTGACCTGGCCAATATCTCCACCGATCGGTCGGGGAAGATCATCTTCCATACTATCTTCTCGTTCAAGTAACTTTTCAATCTCCGCTTCTTGACTATCTAATAGTTTAAATCCGTCAGAACCAAAAAACTTAATTCCATTGTCCTCCACAGGGTTATGGGATGCGGAAATCATCACTCCCGCATCTGCACTTAGGGCTTTCGTTAAAAACGCTACTCCTGGAGTGGATATTACCCCCAAACGCATAACTTCTGCACCAATAGATAATAGTCCAGCAACAAGGGCACATTCAAACATATGACCAGAAATCCGTGTATCCCTTCCAATCAGAATCTTCGGTTTGTCTGTTTCCTTCGTTAAAACATAACCACCATAACGCCCAAGTTTAAAAGCCAATTCTGGTGTTAATTCTTTATTTGCTATTCCTCTCACTCCATCAGTTCCGAAAAACTTTCCCATGTAAATCTCTCCTTAAGGTTTTTCATTCAACCAATTTAAATCTCAGCGTTAAGATGTATCTCCTGACTGATCATCTTCTATTATCTCTTCTCGTTCATCCTCCGAATCGCTATCGTAAATGAGTATGGATATAGAAGGTAGTCCCTCAGCCCTTACATTCTGTGGACCATTAAACAGGAGAGGTACTTCATGTTCCCCATCCCCTAGTCCTTCTAAGTCCACATAAAGCTGGAATTCTCCCCTTTCAATCCGTCCAAGGACACCTGGGCTTCCCATTAAAACTAGATTTACTACCCCATCATCCGGCTCCAAGAAGGTGTAACTTCGCCCTTCCTGAAGACCGGTCACATCAATAGGTACTTCAGAAAACTCCCTCGTCTCTTCTTGAGAAACGTCCACAGTAACTAATATTGTTTCCGGTTCCACCCTTTCCACGCCATTAGGAACGGGAACAGGTATTTCAATAACGTCATCCCCGGTAATATCACTTAAATTAATTTTAATTCCATCGATGAATGATATGTCATTAATCACATCTACTGGTCCATAAATGGTAACTACTCCTGGTTCAGAAGTAATATTCTCAATGGCCATCCCCTCTGGCAATGTACCTTCACGCTCGATACGTAATGGAACTTCTTTGTTAGGACTAGTAATCGGAACGGTTACTTCTACGGCAGGGGGATCTGGATTTAGATTTAATACATTTCCACTCTGATCAAGTACGGTTACAGAAGCGGTTTCCTGGAAGGTTGCATTTCTTCCAGTCACGTCCACACTTGCTCGGACTGTTGCTATTTGTTCCACAAGGCCTTGTGCGGCAGTAATGTCCACACTAGAAGGGGTAGCTTGTGGGGTACCAACCGTATACCCATCTTCAATTGCGCCCTGATTTGTTAACTCCACATCTACAGGGAAAGAAACCGTTTGTTTTTCTTGTGTAATAACTCTAACCGTAGATGGACTGACTGTAACAGTAATGCCGTTTGGAAAATCTCGATATTGTACCCTTTCATAATGGGTACCCGCTTCTTTTTCCCGAAGATCCACAAATATTTCATAATTTTGCCTAGCATATCGAAACTGGTTAAGTATGTTATTAGGTCCCCTTACAGTAACTTGAACTGTTTCCGGAGCTTCTGTTAAGACATGTCGGTCCTCGTCATAATAAACAGTCAGAGGTACGTCAACCAATTCCCTACTCGTACTTGATATTCCCGGAATGCCTCCAGGTTGATTATTGACATTCTCATAATTAACCATAAGAAATAATAAGATAGCAATGACTACAGATATTCCTTTAATGAACCATGGATTATTAAACCATTTATCCATTTTTCTTTCCCCTCCATTGCCAACGGGAAGAGGAGCCATTACCTTCCTGCTTCATTAATTCATTTTCTAGCAATGTCCGAAGGGCCTCCTCATCTAAATTTCGATGTAGTTCCCCATTTTTTGTCACCGAAATAGCCCCTGTTTCTTCAGACACAATAAGTGTAATTGCATCTGTTACTTCACTTACTCCCAGTGCTGCTCGATGCCTTGTTCCCAATTCCTTAGAAATAAAAGGATTTTCCGATAAGGGCAAATAGCAACCTGCTGCCATTATTTCATTATTCTTTAATATTACAGCACCATCATGTAGCGGTGTATTTGGAATAAAGACATTAATTAACAACTCAGATGTTAATTTTGCATTCATTGCAATTCCTGTTTCCACATAATCATTCATTCCCGTTTCCCGCTCAAGTGAGATAAGAGCACCTATTCGACGTTTACCCATATAGGTAGATGCTTTTACTATATGTACGATCATTGTCATAATTTCTTCTTCCTGAGCAACAGAACTCTTTGAGAAAAATCGTCCTCGTCCTAATTGCTCAAGAGCTCGTCTTAATTCTGGTTGAAAAATAATAATAATAGCTAATAAACCATAAACAATAGCTTGATTCATGATCCATTGAAGTGTGTATAATTGAAATGTACTGCTCAGAAACCATACAACTAGTATCACAGTAATCCCTTTCAATAGCTGAACAGCACGTGTTCCGCGGATTACCATAATAAGCTTGTATATAACGTAAGCCACCAATGTAATATCAACAACAATAGTTAACATTCGGAGCAGAGAAATGTCTTCAAACATCGCTTATCCCCCAAAACATATCAAAGTCTTTCCATTAAAACATTATAACATAAATTATATAATAATATTTTCTCCAACTATTTGCAGTAATAAGACTTGCCCTTTATTTTTATACGATATATGGACAACATATACTATTTATTTTAATGAAGTCAATAAAAGAGACACATAGCTCTCAAAAGCGTACCATGTGTCTTCTTTCATAAAAACATTAGTTAATAAAATTTATAACGTCAGAGAAAAACGCCTTCACTCTATACCACAACCAGTCAAAAACTTGGTTTATCTCATGAATCTCCCCAGCCACATGACCAGCAGAGGCTAAATAGTTTTCCCCGTTACTAATATCAGATTTAATAATCTCCCCGTTAATGATTGTAATATCACCAAGTACTTCCCCTTCAATTTCTATATTTCCATTCCTAACTATAATATCTCCTGATATCGTTTCACCTTCTGGAATGATAACAACACGTCTTTCTTCATCGACTATAAAATGGCCATCACCTTTGACAACAATCTCTTTAGTACTATCATTCCAAATAGAAGAGATACTCATAACAAAAACTAAGAAAAATACGGCGGCTGTCAACAAGATTGGATGTTTTCTCAACCGTGTTTTCCATCGATTCGTATTTGTTTCTTTTGGAAGTTTGTTCATCACACTTTCAGTGAAGTTAATCGGTGCTTCAATATGAGAAGCGCTTTGAACGATTGCTACTGTCTTTCGTAGTTCCCTCATATGCCCTTCACAATCTTTACACTTAATGATGTGATTTTCTAACTTCTTTTTTTCCAAAAGTGTCATTTCTTCATCTAAATATTTGTGGATTAATATACTATATTCATTCTTGCAAGCCATCACCGGATCCTCCTTTCCTTGACTTATGAATCTCTCAGACGCTTTCGTAAAGCTTCCCTTCCTCGGTGTATTCTTGTTTTAACAGTTGCTACAGGAAGTTTTAAAATTTCGCTTATCTCTTTCAAAGAAAGGTCCTCCATATATTTTAATATAATTGCAGAACGGTACTTAGGTGGCAACATCATTATTTCTTTTTGAACCCATTCCTGCATTTCAAACTTCACCACTTGTTCTTCGGGCAATTCTTCCTCGGTTGCTATTTGTGAATAATAATTAAGGTCTTCCGTACCAGCAACATGATCCTCTAAGTGAAAATCAGGTTTTTTCTTTCGAATCCGATCAATTGCTAAGTTTGTGGCAATACGGAATAGCCAAGTGGAAAACTTACGATTCACATCATAGGAATCTAGGTTAGTATATGCCCTTAAAAAAGCTTCTTGTGCAATATCTTGTGCCTCATGAGAATTTCCTAGCATTCGATATGCTACTTGATAAACCTTGTCCTTATATAGTTCAACAAGTTCGGAAAAAGCCTGTTGGTCTCCTTTTTTTACTTCTTTTATTATTTTTTTGACAACTGCATCCATTTTTTAGTTACCTCCGCTTCGCGGGGTCATCTCCTTTACGAAAACACCCTCTAAAAGGTTTCAAAACAATAACTTAATTTTATCATCAGAGAAAAAAAAAATCATAAAAATTATAGTGAAAAATCCATGTTTCACTATTTAAGCTTGTGGGTAAAATGATATTAGTAGCTAGGACAAGGGTTAGCCACTACAAGATTTATCCCAAGTATTAAATTAAAATATTTAACTATAAGAGGAGGTTACTCCATGAATAAAAAAATATTACAACAAGAATTATTAGATGAAATTGAATCTGCACGAGAAAAAATGCATCAAATGTCTATTAGTAACCAAAGGATTTCCAAAGAAGTTGTACAAATTAGTACTTATCTAGATAAACTACTAAATAAATACCAATTAACCTATTATAAGAATAACTAATTATACTGGGAAAGGAAACTGTTAAATCAGTGTTCCTTTCCTTTTTTTGACTTGTTACTGACATTCCATGATGAGTTTTTCGAAATAAACACCCTCTAGTTAAGGAAAAAGGAAAGGCATCCATGTTTAAGAAATGTCATTTCTCACAAAAATTTAACTACAATTTAACCTTTTCTTTTTACACTGATTATGGAAAGGACAAAAACATGCTTACGCCAATGCGTTGCATGTTTTTTGTTTTTTTTCCTAATTTGAATCTAAAGGGAAGGATGTTTAGTAATGCAGCACAAACTTTTTAAACCGTTGATTTTCATGATGGGGTTGGTAACAACTCTGATGCTGGTAGCATGCTCTGGCGGTGATGGCAGTGAAGATTCCAGCAGTGGGACGGATTCAGAAAGTGCCGATAGGGATGAGTTTTTTAAAGTTACTTGGGAAGGGGAAGAAATGGAATTTGATGATATTATGTGCAGACCGATGGGAGAACGCTTTCAAAAAGAAGTCTCACAAGATGATTCGGACGAAACAGCCACGTTACTTGTTGGTTATCCTAGAGCGGAGGATGATGACGATATAGATTATGACTTTAATAGAGTTTCGTTAGTTCAATTGAATATCAATCACGGTGGAGAGACTATTGGGGACGGAGAAGTCTATTCCGCAAGAAGTGTAGATCACATAGATGGGGTAGAAATAAGTGGAGATGGGATATATGCTAAAGGTACCGTCGAACTTGATGCAAGACGAAATACGTTAGCGGAAGAAATTAATCCAGAAGGTGGTACAATAGAATTCGAACTGAGTTGCGGTTAGAGAGTTATTTTGTTGCCACATGAATTATTAAACAAATGGAACGTAAAAGGCTGCTCCTACGGGGTGATTTTTTATTTACACCATTACGTCTTGTTACGATTTGTAAAAACAAACACATGTGATTTCAGTTGAAATCACATGTGTTATTATTTCACGTACATATTAATTGAACCACAGAAGTAAACCCGGTTATTGTTTATCAATTGTTTAAATCATATCATGGTGGAGCCTAGCGGGATCGAACCGCTGACCTCCTGCGTGCAAGGCAGGCGCTCTCCCAGCTGAGCTAAGGCCCCGTTGTTATTTCAGTGATGCTTATTCTTGAAGCTTACGGACGATGCTTCGCTCCGTAGTCCCTGTTTCTTCCTCTTCTT
>NZ_JAHQCS010000046.1 GCF_019042215.1 Evansella tamaricis
CTTCTTACCGAATCTCCGACCGACCAATCCGTTCGGGCACAAGTTCCGGCAACTTCTTACCGAATCTCCGACCGACCAATCCGTTCGGGCACAAGATCGGACATCTTCCTACCGAGTACCTGACCAACGCTCCCGTTCGGGCACAAGTTCGAGCATCTTCTTACCGAATCTCCGGCCGACCAATCCGTTCGGGCACTAGTTCCGGCAACTTCTTACCGAATCTCCGACCGACCAATCCGTTCGGTCACAAGTACGAGCAACTTCTTACCGAATACCTGACTGACGCTCCCGTTCGGGCACAAGTTCCGGCATCTTCTTACCGAATTCCTGACCGTCTCTCCCGTTCGGGCACTAGTTCAATCATCTTCTTACCAAACGACCCTGCGACGCTTCCGTTCGGGCACTAGTTCAATCATCTTCTTACCAAACGACCCTGCGACGCTCCCGTTCGGGCACTAGTTCAATCATCTTCTTACCGAACCTCCGGATGACGCTCCCGTTCGGGCAAAATACCACATTACAACTGACACAATTACACACACAATACCACATTACAACTGACACACGCCTCTCTCCCCAATAAAAAAGAATACTTCCACTAAAAAAGGTGCCTTCCATTGAGACACCTTCTTTTTTTGTTACCTTCTTCTTTTAAATACACAGACACCGGCACTAGCACAAACATATACACTAGAATAGCATGGTTAACGCCAATCATTTACAACTACTTGATAATTGTAGCGGGGATTTACTTCTAACAGACGGGCTTCTATTTCCCTGATTCGAGCCTCTTTATCAATGTTTTCCTGTCCCGATGCTGTTTCATCAAGCATCACGTTTACCCAGGCATGTCCTCCCATGAGAACCACCATTCCAGGCGTTACCCCATCCATACGGTATAAAGCCATCTCAATTAGTTCTTGATCGTCCCCTAAATCCTGCCGCTCTTGTAATGGGGATCGGTAACTGGTTCCTGTTGAGTTGGATTCAGTTACCGGATTATAGGGATCTGTTTGTTCTTCAATAACGCCATAATTAATTGGTCCCGGACCAAAGAAACTGTCCCCCCAGTCTTTATGTTGAATTTCGTTTGTATTCGTATTTTGTCCCCGCACTTCAGGGGGATCTACGTTATCGTTACATCCTGAAATAAACAGGAGAAGAAGACTTACTCCAATTAAGGTATACTTCATTACAAACACCTCCTACACGATAGCTTTTCCTAAAAAGTCACGTTAGATACAGAAGCAATGAAAAATTAAAAAGCCAGCCAACTGCGCAACTAGCAGTTAGATGGCTTGCATTGTATTATCAAATTTTAAGTTAATTCAGGTAGTCCATTTGAACAACTGTTAAATTAAATTGAAATGGAACTAGTTTGTTTTACGTTTCGAAAAGTGGGTTTCCCTGGTACTTCGTGACAGTGTCGACATCTTGGTTCGTAGGATTCAGATGCCCCAACTAGGATGATTGGGTCATCATAAGATGCTGGTTTTCCGTCAATTAACCTTTGAGTTCTGCTTGCCGGTGAACCGCAGGATAGGCAGATGGCTTGGAGTTTCGTAACCGTTTCTGCCAATGCCATTAAAATAGGGACTTGTCCGAATGGTTCGCCACGGAAGTCCTGATCTAGTCCAGCCACAATGACTCTAATCCCTTGGTCTGCTAACTCCTGAACGACGTCAATCACATCGACTCCAAAGAACTGAACTTCGTCGATGGCGACTACTTGTGTGTCTTTTTCTAATTGATCTAATATGTTTGACGCATCCTGAATAGGTAGAGCGTACACTTTATTTCCGTTATGCGAAACAACTTCTTTTTCACTATATCGGTTATCTAATTTAGGCTTAAAAACTTGTACCTTCTGGCGGCCATAGCTTGCTCTCCGAACCCTGCGAATAAGTTCCTCTGATTTTCCTGAAAACATACTTCCGCAAACTACTTCCAGCCAGCCTTCTCTCCTAGTCAAATGCATAATATGATTCTCCCCTATACTTGTATTATTTTCTCTATGTATTTCTTGATAGCAGTCCGGTAAACAACCGGTAAACCGTAAAATACATTAGTTTTTATAATGGTGGTGTCCTGTTCCTATGTGTTATTTCCCTACGTCTTTAAAATGGCTCTTTAATATATTGTTGTTACTTTTTCACGCCGAAGTCTCGCGCCTTTCGCATCAATCAACACTATATCCAAAAAAACAATTTCATCTATTCACATAGTCAAAAAAAATAAATGAACCGTCCAGCACAAGGGTGAACGGTACTAATTTGTACTCTTACTATTATAGACGGGTTCGTTCCCTGGGACAATGGACTTTTCATCTTTAATCATTGGAAATGGAGTAAAGATGTGATTGATAGAGAATGATAGCGATATAGGGAGATTTAGTTTTTTGGGAATGATTGGAGGGATCTATTTTCGTATTTAACCACTAGTGTTCATGATTTATTATTAGGAATTTTGACCGATTTTGATGAATGGTGTAGCCTTATCACTCGGGACTATTCTTAGTGTTTACGGTCCTCAAAATTCATATAAAAAACAGGCAGAATTCGAAAATCGAACGGCTGCCTGTTTATCTGACAAAAAATTATTTCATGTTGTATTTCTTCTTGAAGCGGTCTACACGTCCACCAGCATCTGCGAACTTCTGGCGTCCAGTATAGAATGGGTGAGAGTCAGAACTTACCTCTACGTTAATTAATGGATAAGTATTTCCATCTTCCCATTCGATTGTTTCGCTAGAATACTTTGTTGATCCGCTTAGGAACATAAAACCTGTGCTTGTATCTTTAAATACAACTGTTTGATATTTTGGATGAATATCTGGTTTCATTTCTTTTCATCTCCTTCCGCCCTGAGTCTTTCGAAACAGAGTTATCTCGTGATGCCTAGACATCAAATCCAACCGTTTCGTTTGTAGCTATGATGTTCTAGAACATCAAAATCACATATGATGGAATTATACCAACTAGAGCAACAATTTGCAACATCGTATCGCTCCATTTTTACAGGAAGTTTTTTCTTGCTCCAAAAATGGTTCCCCATCTATTGGAGGAGATCCATTCAGTTCCCTTTCCATGGTCGAATCAAAAGCCTACTCGTTCACGTGGGTTCTCACTTGTGACAGGAGATATATAATTCTTTGTGCGAGGTTTACCAAGACCCATTATCATTATATCCTCAAACTGCAGGGAGATAAATTAACTCCTTGCGCGAGGTCTACCTGCTTTTTCTTGCTCGAATGCCTGGAAAAACTCTACGTTTGTTTTCGTATCACGAACCTTTTTCAAGAAACGCTCTAGGAATTCAGGCTGATCGTTCATTGTGTTTCTCATTGCCCACAAATTCTCGATCTGATCTTTTGGTAATAACAATTCTTCTCGGCGAGTACCAGAACGACGGATATCGATAGCAGGGAAAATTCGTCGTTCAGACAGCTTCCTGTCCAGATGGAGTTCCATATTTCCCGTACCCTTAAATTCCTCGTAAATAACATCATCCATACGAGAACCAGTATCCACTAGAGCTGTGGCTAAAATCGTTAAACTGCCGCCTTCCTCAATGTTTCTTGCTGCTCCAAAGAAACGCTTTGGCCTGTGGAAACTTGCCGGATCAATACCACCAGAAAGGGTTCTTCCACTTGGGGGAATGACGAGGTTATACGCCCTTGCAAGCCTCGTTATACTATCCATTAAGATAACCACATCTTTTTTCGCTTCCACTAATCTCATGGCACGGTCAAGCACAAGTTCGGCTACTTTAATATGATTTTCAGGTACCTCATCAAAAGTGGAACTAACCACTTCTCCTTTAATGGATCGTTCCATATCAGTTACTTCCTCTGGACGCTCATCTATTAATAAAACGATGAGTTTCACTTCCGGATGGTTCTCCGCAATACTATTTGCAACCTCTTGAAGTAACAAGGTTTTACCCGCTTTAGGAGGTGCGACAATCAGTCCACGTTGTCCAAACCCAACAGGTGCAATCATGTCAATGACACGTGATGCTAATTTAGAAGGTTGATATTCTAACGTCATTTTTTTCTCGGGATATAATGGTGTTAACTGTGGAAAGTGAGGTCGCTCTCTCGCTAAATCTGGGTCTTCTCCATTCACTGCTGCAACTTGTAAAAGACCGTAATACCGCTCGTTTTCCTTTGGCTTTCGTACTTTTCCGGACACGGTGTCCCCATTACGCAGCTCGAATCGGCGAATTTGGGAGGCGGAAATATAGATATCTTGCGAACTTGGTTTATACGTATTAGATCGCAAGAAACCGAACCCTTCCGTGGGAACAATTTCCAAAATGCCTTCCATAAACATTAAATCTTCATTTTCTGTTTGCTTTTTCAGTATGGCAAAAATTAATTCTTTTTTTGACAATTGGCTATAGTAAGAAACTTTACACTCACGAGCCATTCCGTATAGTTCCTTTAGAGTCATCTGCTCTAATTCTGTTAGGCCTACACCCATCTAGATCAACACACTTTCTTCGTAAATTTTTTGAGTCATAAAAACGAGACCGCTATCAACTGTTACATTTCTATTTTCACTCCGTTAGTCGGAATGGAAATTAGAACGATTCATTTGTGTCACAAAGGATTCATTTGAAACATTAATGAAGAATTAGATGCATGTAGAAGTAACAGCAGAGAGGTTAAATGGGAAATGACTGTTCATACGTTCAGCATTCGTTTTTATGTAGTTAACAGCTAGTTTACATTTTTACTTATTCAATAACATGGTAGCCAAGCTTACATCACATTATAATATAATCATAAAAATACATTTTTGCAAGTGAAGATTTTAATATGAAGTGAACTTGAAGAGTTAGAGTGAAAAAGATCAACTAAGGCAGTAAAACTTTTTTACTATTTTACCACCTTAGGTTTAGTCATTTAGTCTCGTTTTTTATAGTTAGTTTTTCCCTACAGCTTTACGAGAACATTATTTGATAACTAAATCCGGTTTTTTCGATAATAAATGGGTTCCGTCTATAAATCTTACGGTGCCGGATTTTGCCCTCATTACAACCGATTGCGTTGTCCCTCTTGCCCCTTTGTATTGGACTCCCTTTAAAAGTTCTCCATCCGTTACTCCTGTTGCGGCAAAAATGGCATCGTCCCCTTGAACAAGGTCGTCCATTGTCAACACACGATTGATTTGTTCAATCCCCATTTTTTCACAGCGTATCAGTTCTTCTTCATTCTGTGGTAGTAATTTCCCTTGAATCTCTCCGCCTAAACATTTTAATGCTACTGCAGCAAGAACTCCTTCTGGTGCACCACCTGACCCGAGGAGCATGTCTACTCCAGTGTCTTCAAATGCCGTATTGATAGCTGCCGCAACATCGCCATCACTCATAAGTTTTATACGTGCACCAGCTTCACGAATTTCATTAATATACTGACGGTGTCGCTCCCGGTTAAGGATGGCAACAACGAGGTCATCAATTTCTTTGTTTTTTGCCTTGGCAACGGCCTGCAAATTGTCAATAACTGGGGCATCAATGTCAATTTTACCTACAGCCTCCCGTCCCACTGCAATTTTATCCATATACATATCCGGCGCATGGAGTAAGTTCCCTTTATCTGCTATGGCAATAACCGCTAAGGCATTCCACTGTCCATTTGCAACGATATTTGTTCCTTCCAGTGGATCCACAGCTACATCCACCCTTGGACCATAGCCATTACCTAGTTTTTCACCTATATATAGCATTGGTGCCTCATCCATTTCCCCTTCACCGATCACTACTGTTCCTTTCATTGGAACGGTATCAAACACATCACGCATTGCCTCTGTTGCCGCTTTGTCCGCAGCATCCTTATTTCCTCTTCCCATCCAACGTGCAGAGGCTAATGCTGCCGCCTCCGTTACTCGCACCAATTCCATGGACAAACTTCTCTCCATCTTTTTTCCCCCAATTTTCAAGATATCCCTGGACTTTCCTTCCATTGTGCTGGATCTCAGGTGAAAAAAATTTGCTTCTATTCATGTCATAACAGAAATGGGTTTGCAATTTGTGAATGTCTATTAAGAATTTTTTAAATCAGATAACTCTTTTTCCCCAAGTTTTTCTCGCCAGATTTTGGCTCCTAATCCCTTTAATTTGTTTTCCAAATCAGAATACCCCCGATCAATATGTTCCACACCGGTGATCTCCGTTATTCCATTTGCCATTAGACCAGCCACAACTAGCGCTGCTCCTGCCCGTAAATCACTGGCACGAACGGTTGCCCCTTGTAGTTTTGGTCCTCCATTTATGAGTGCGGATCGCCCTTCCACTTTAATGTTCGCACCCATCCGGCGCAATTCATCTATATGTTTAAATCTGGCGTTATAAATCGTATCCGTTACCATACTTGACCCTTCCGCTTTCGTAAGAAGACTGGTGAAAGGCTGCTGTAAATCCGTTGGAAATCCCGGGTATACTAATGTTTTTATATCTACACTCCGCAAGTCATTATGGTTAGCTCGTACAAAAACAGAATCGTCAGCTACATCAATCATGACCCCCATCTCCCGCAATTTAGCAATGAGAGATTCCACATGATCTGGTATGACATTATCGATGAGAACGGAGTCACCCATTGCTGAAGCTAAAATAATGAACGTACCTGCTTCGATCCTGTCAGGGATAATGGAATGTCTGCACCCATGGAGTTCATCAACTCCATCAATTCGGATGACATTTGTACCTGCACCTTTAATGTTGGCTCCCATACTGGATAAGAGAGTTGCCACATCAATGATTTCCGGTTCTTTTGCGGCATTTTCTATAATTGTTCTACCTTTTGCACGGACAGCTGCAAGCATAATATTTATCGTTGCGCCTACACTTACCACATCAAGGTAGATTCGGGCACCGATTAATTCATCTGCCTGCAGATAAATGGCTCCTTGCTCATTCGTTACTTTTGCACCAAGTGCTTCGAATCCTTTTATATGTTGATCAATTGGCCGTGGTCCGAGGTTACAGCCCCCTGGCAAACCGATAACTGCTTTTTTAAATTTTCCAAGCATAGCACCCATCATATAATAGGATGCCCTTAATTTTTTTACTCGACCGTTTGGAAGGGGCATTGCAAACATGTTTTCCGGGTTTATTACTAATGTGTCATCCGTGAGTTCTGTTTTCCCCCCAATCTCCTCCAACAATTCGGCTAAAATATCCACATCAGAAATCTTGGGGAGATTATCAATCGTGACTGATGTGTCTGCTAATATTGCCGCTGGAATAAGTGCCACCGCACTGTTTTTAGCTCCACTGATTTGAACGGTTCCATTTAGAGAGTGTCCGCCTTCGATCAATAGTTTTTCCATAAGCCGCTTCCCTTCTGTCATTCTAAGTTTGACCTTTTTTATAGAGCATCTGCCTCGAGTTACATATCAACATTAATCATAAAACTCATTAAAATCATTAAACTTATTAAACAACTCGCTTTACGCTCTTGTCCATAATAGAATCGTACCATAAAACAACTGTTTTCTACCATTTTATACGTCAAAAAGTCATTTTAGACATGGATTTAGAAAGTCTTTACTACCGGGGTATGCTTCCCCATTCCTACTGGATAGGGATGTTTGGGACTTCCTTATATATGTATGATAGAGGACGTGTCTTCATAATAGCTGACACGAAAAGAGGTACAATTACATTGACGTGAATATTTGCCTTTGGTTTTACTCGTTCCCTAAGTGCCTGATTTTTTCAGCCAATCCTGCATTTTCCATATGAGTTTATTCCCAAAGGTTGAACCATTTCTCAAATACGTGCATTCCCACTAAGTCCAGTTTTCTAAATACCTGCACTATTTCATTTGATTCCAATTCTTGAATCTCTGACTGTCCGAACGTTTCTCAGTAATTCAAACTGCTGGAAATTGGTCTACCGCCATTTTGACAGCGGTTACGATTGTCAAAAAATTTCGACATAGGCACCGAAAAAGGAAAGCTGGACAACATATTCTCCATGGCATCTATTTGATGCCATGGGTCTTATGCTGCCAACTTTTTCATGATCACCTTATTAAAGTTTTATTTCATCCAAAAATAGTAATTAAGCTTTATTGGAAGAACCAAACTCTCTCATTTTTCCGATAACCGTTTCCTTAATGGCATCACGAGCTGGTCCTAAGTATTTACGTGGATCATACTCATTTGGTTTAGCAGCTAACACTTCACGAACGGTTTTTGCAGATGAAATTTGGTTCTCTGTGTTTACATTAATTTTCGCAGTTCCAAGGGAGATAGCTTTTTTAATATCATGAGTAGGGATTCCTGTTCCACCGTGAAGCACAAGAGGTACTCCAGTCAATTTTGCAACTTCTTCCATGCGATCGAAACCAAGGTTAGGCTCCCCTTTGTATGGACCATGAACAGAACCTAATGCGGGAGCAAAGCAGTCTACACCAGTTTCTCGAACTAATTGATCACACTCTGATGGGATTGCGTAAGCAGCGTCTGCATCTTCCACGACTAAGTCATCTTCTTGTCCACCGATACGACCTAATTCTGCTTCTACAGATACACCAATTGTATGGGCAACATCCACCACTTTTTTCGTAAGGGCGATGTTTTCTTCTAACGGATGATGGGAACCATCGATCATTACTGATGTAAATCCAGCGTACATTGCTTCCACACATTTTTCAAAGCTTGAACCGTGGTCTAAGTGAATTGCAACTGGTACAGTTACATCATAATCTGCCATTAAACCTTCCACAATCTGAACAACAGTGAAGAATCCGCCCATATAACGCGCTGCACCTTCTGATACACCAAGGATAACCGGGGATTGTTCTTCTTCTGCTGCTTGAAGAATTGCTTGAGTAAATTCAAGATTGTTTAGGTTGAATTGTCCCACAGCATAACCTTCTGCTTTTGCTTTTTCGAGCATTTCTTTCATTGATACTAAAGGCATTCTTAATATCCTCCTTTATCTTTCCATAGCATTTTTTGCCTTCCAGAGAAAATGGATACTTTTCACTGACATACACTTATACAAACGACAGTGATAATATTTGCAATTGTTGGTCATATTATCCTTGCCATTTGTATAGTTCGGACGTGTCATTTCATTTTTCTACAAACTGCCGTATTCTCCATTTTTATGTAAGCCTGTACACTAGATAAACTAGTGGGAAAACACAGAGGTTTCATAGAATTTACGTGAAAAAAGCCATGAACCTAATTGGTCATAGCAATTAACCATTCACCAGGCTGACTAACAAAACCATTATAGCATAGGAATTATGTAATACACGTGAATATCTAGTGAATTATTGACTTTTTCACATATATAATTTCTTTTTTTGTCAATATATAGGGGAGTTCCTGTAAATTTCTTTAGTCTTTTAAGTAGTTTCTCACTTCTGTCCGGACTTCATCAATATCAAATGGTTTAGCAAAGTGGGTTAATGCCCCTAGCTTCATGGCTTCATTAATCATTTCTAATTCTCCGTATGCAGTCATCATGATTACTTCAGATTTCACACCCATCTTTTTGATTTCCCTTAGAATCTCCAGTCCGTCCATTCCTGGGATTTTCATATCTAATAAAATCAAGTCAGGTTCTTCTTTTTCCACCAGTTTTAATGCCGATTTTCCATTGGATGCCTGCATTGTTTTGTATCCATCTTTCTCAAAGACTTCATTAAGAAGCACCCGGATACCAAATTGATCATCAACAATTAATAGTTTTTTATTTTCCACAAACACTGCCTCCTATCCTTTTCGATTAAAAGTACTAATATACTTCCACCTTTTTATAACCTTTTATTTGATTCTAGTTTCTACTAAAAAAATCCTTCTTTTGTGTCAAAATGTTGTTGAAATATTTCATTTTTTATACTAATGATCTCCAATACCTTTCTTAGGTCTTTTTTCTTATCTAAGCATTATTCGTTCCAAAAAGAAACCCCCTCTCACTTCGTCAAAAATGAGAGGGGGGAGGCTGGGACAAAAGTGTTTAAAATTATTCTGTTATTCTCGTTGCCTGTTGTGGTTCTTCCAAAAAATCAATCGTCATCTGATCTGCATGTAGCTTCATCCAAAGACCTTCGCCTGCTTTAAAATAATTTATCTTCCCCTCTACACCAGTTTCCACAGGGTAAACGGCGTATGTTTGATCATTCATCGTAATTATTGTTTCTGTCACGCTAGCGTCATAAACAAAAAACGTTTCTTCTAGCGGTTCCCCAGTCTCCAATATAAACGATATCATATCATCTGCCCAATTCTCTCTACTCATAATATCCTGTATATGGTCATAATCAGAACTGTCTTCGTTTATTCGACGGATGATGGATACTCTGTCATTCTCTTCATCTACCTCATATACTTCAAATTTCATTACAGCATGGGCTTGATGACCGTATCCAAGAACATAATTCTCATAAGTTTCACCGAAAAGAAACGTTGCACTTTCCGCCAATGGGCCAATATGTTCCAATTCATAATCAGCAAATACGGCGTACTTCTCCACTGGCACGAAAGTTTCCTCCGTTTCCTGATCTGAATTATTATCATTATCCTCCTCTTGGGCAACATGATCATCTTCCTCATCTTCCTGAAGAGCCTCATGATGTATCGTCTTCAAATGGACTGCTAAATCCTGACCATACTCGTAAATTTCCTGCTGCTCTGACGTGGGTTCTGTTACATCTGTGAGCGACACATACACCTTTAGAGGAGTGATACTAAACTCCATTTCTATCGTGTCTCCATTGTTTAGGTCAAGGATAACTTCGTACGTTTCAAACACCTCCGAAGTCTCTTCCTCTTCCAAAGGGACAATGGTTGACGGTCCATTTAATATTTCCCTTAATCGCTCTAATTGTGCCGCATCTGTTACGGTCCCCACCTGATTCAAGAGAGAACGATCTGTCCCATCACCACTGAGCAAGGTAATATTTGCAGAATCAATTTCTCCATCGATTGTAAAGGATTCCATTTGTTCCTCCTGATTTTCCTCATCCTCTGCGGGGGTCAAGCCAAAACCACCGTCCTGAAACCACTGATAAGTGATCAGAAAACCAATGAATACTGCTGATAAAACTGCCAGTGGAATTAACATTTTTTTCCAAAATAAACCTGTACTCCGCCCTTGTCCTGCTACGGGAATCCTCTTCTCATACAACTCTCCCTTTGCGCGGTGATAGGTCCTCATGCGTGCCTCCTCTCCCCGCTGTAACTCCCGAAGCTCCTTCATCTGTTCATCTAAACGATTCATTTGGCTCCACCTCCTCTTTCATTTGAAGACGGAGTTTCTCCATAGCACGGCGCGTCACCATTTTCACTTTTCCTTCCGACCATCCAAGAATCTCCGCCGTCTCCTTCACCGACAACTCCTGGACTTTCCTGAGAATCAACACTTCCTTGTAAGTCCGCTTCATTGCTGCAATCTGTTTATAGACATCCTTCACCGTTTCATCCGTCGTCACCTTCAATTCCACCGATTCCGGTGCAGAAAGAACCGAGAACTTTTCAAACGGCCATAAATAAACAGGCCGCTGTTTTCGTAAATAATCAATGGTCGTATTCCTGGCAATACTGATCAGCCAGGTGGAAAACTTCGAATCCCCATCAAACTGATTCCGCTTCCGGAACATCTTCACAAACGTTTCCTGTGTCAAGTCCTCCGCCGTCTCCTTCTTCCCGACCATCAGAAAAATATAAGAGTATACCCGATCACTATATTTGAAATAAAGCTCATCAAACTCCTCCATCACTCCAGCTTCAACCTCCTTCCTATCCCCTTAGACGAAGAACGATTCATTGCGTAACGTTTTTTCGAATTTTTTTTACCGCTTGTATTTGTTAAGATAAGACTAGACTACCAAATTTATTTTACGAAAGGTCGATACATATGAAAATATTTCACACCCAACTGCAAGGACTAATACAGCAACTTGGAGGCTGTGAAGATAAATTAGAGGATGCTGCACGCCTTATCGCCCAGAGCATCGTGGCCGACGGGGACGTCTGGATCTACGCCGAAGACGAAATGATCGGGGTCGTCGCCCAAGCCATGCACGGCACAGATTCCTTGCCAAATCTTTCCTTGGGAGAACAAGGTTCCCTGTTTGATTCCATGGATACTTTGTTGGTGTTCTCCCCGCATAAATGGAGTAAAGATGCCATGAAGGTGGTAATGGACGCAAAAGGGGCAGGCACAAACATCATTGGTGTTTCCTCAGAATCCACTCCTCAGCGAGAAACAGATATGTTATCAGGTGAAAAAGGAGCCTGGATTGACAACTGCACACTGCATTTTTCCACAGGGATCAAACATGGCCTTGTCCCAACAGAGGATGGTAATCGGATCGGTGCTCCCCATCTCATCATGGGTCTCTATATTTACTACGGGATTTATCTTACAGTAATGGAGTTTCTCGAGGAGTATAATTTTGATTTTAATACGGAAAATTAATCCGTCTCTGTTCTCTCTCTATTTTTTCTAAGCTGGCTCTGTTACGAGTCAGCTTTTTTGGTGAAGAGGCAAGGCAGTAGACACGATTTTTCGTGGACCCTTCATACGGGAGATGCATAGTCTTCAACAAATATTTACAACTACTACTTTTCGTCAGACTCAGGAAATTCAGCATTTTTTTGTTTGTAATCCTATCCCCTAAAAGAAGCTTATAGTCCTCCAATGCTATGTAGTGTGCCTGCTTCGACCTATGTCTGCAGTAACTGTTGATACAAAGCCACGCCCCATGTTTCCTCACCATCGGAATGGTATTACATTCTGGGCAGAACACCCCTTGTACAAGCTCAGCTTGATTTATTTGGAATAGTTGAAGGACATCTATTTCTTCATTGATGTTGTGTTTGAGGAGGAGCTTGGTCATTTTTTTTAGATCTTTGTTTGAAAAATAAGGTGTGGAATGGAGTGTAATGAAGTTATTGATCGTATCGGGGAGTTTAGAGCTGCGAAAGAATTTCTGCAAAATGTATTTTCTTTCCTGAAGTTGTGAGGGAAGAATAGTAAATTGTGCTTGATCATTTGCGAACACAACAACCGATTCTATGGGGATGTTGGCAGCATTTTGGAGGAGTTTCTGGGAATTTAGCCACTGTTTTATTTGATAGGCTTGCCTTTCTACCTGATGAATCGGGTCACCATATATCTTTTTACTGCCATTGTAAGTTTGAATAAGCTGGTTCATATCAGGATCGTATGTCACTTCTCCAGCAAGGTATTTTATCTCTGCTATTAATATAAAGTATGGAGTAAGAATAAGTGTGTCCATTTGAAACTTTACTTTCTGGTTGGATAACTTTAAATCGTGAAATATAAGGACCAACTCGTGGGGGATAAAGTTTAAGTAATAGTCTATTGATTGTTCTCCTTTAAAACCTGCTTTAGTAATCCGATATTCCTTCTCCACCTTCTCCCTTTTTGAATGATTTTGCGGCAGTCTCCTTAATAATGCTTCTAATTTTAGAAGTTTCACCGATTTTTGCCTAGCTTTTATGATCATCTATCCACATCCTCTTTCTGTTTTTCCTTTCTGATGATATTTTAGCTGACAAATTCGGTTTTTTTATGGGAAAAATTTGTACTATTGGTGAACGATGCGGGCTGGGTTTTGGGAATCGGGTAAAAGTGGGTGGGAATCGGCGAATTTGGTCCTTGATTCGGGTAAAAATGATGCGGAATCGGATAAAAACTTCATATAAAAAGGGAATTCGACACAAAAAGACACATCTCACTAAAATACGCACCCCTTTACAACAAATAATCCCCGGGTGAGCACTACTGCTCTGCTGCCCGGGGATCCAACCAACAAATCAAATCCAATCTTTGGTCAGTTATAGTTAATTATTCTTCACCTAATTATTTGCTACTCATTATTATTCTTCACCTAATCCAAGGCTCGCGCGGATGAATTCACGGAACAACGGCTGCGGACGAGTTGGACGAGACACAAACTCCGGATGAAATTGAGATGCCACAAAATAAGGATGATCAGCTAACTCAATAATTTCCACAAGACGACCATCTGGACTTGTCCCTGAAAAAATAAATCCAGCCCCTTCCATCTGTTCACGATACTCATTGTTAAATTCATAGCGGTGACGATGGCGTTCATAAATTACTTGGTCACCCCCATAAGCTTTGTGAGCGACAGAACCTTCCACGAGTTTACACGGGTATAACCCTAAGCGAAGAGTACCACCGTAATCTTCCACATCCTTTTGTTCCGGTAACAAATCAATGACTGGGTACTTGGTGTCTGGATTCAATTCAGAGGAGTGGGCTCCTTCTAAACCTAACACATTTCTGGCATATTCCACGGATGCTAATTGCATGCCTAAACAAATACCTAAGAAAGGAATTTTGTTGACGCGAGCGTATTCTGTTGCAGCAATTTTACCTTCAACCCCGCGGTCTCCAAATCCTCCTGGAATTAAAATACCGTCTACACCTTCCAAGAAATCGGCAACATTTTCCCGTGTTACCTCTTCGGAATGAATCCATTTAATGTCGATATCAGAATCATACTTATATCCTGCATGGCGTAATGCTTCTGCCACGGATAGATAAGCGTCTTGCAGTGCCACATATTTTCCAACTAGTCCAATCGTTACTTTTTTCGATAAGTTCTTCACACGGTTCACTAAGTTAATCCACTCTGTCATATCCGCATCTTTACACCTGTCTGCCAATCCTAAGTAACTACATACGTAATTATCTAAGTCCTGTTTTTGCAGATCTAATGGCACTTCATATAATGTCTCTGCATCACGGGCTTCAATAACTGCTTCCCGTTCAATATCACAGAAGAGGGCAATCTTGTCTTTCATCTCTTCAGGAACAGGGCGTTCCGTTCGGACGACAATGACATTTGGCTGAATTCCAAGGCTGCGAAGTTCCTTCACACTGTGCTGTGTCGGTTTGGATTTCATTTCCCCCGCTGCTGATAAATAAGGAATCAGTGTACAGTGAATATACATCACATTGCCATGCCCCACATCGCTCTTAATCTGACGGATTGCCTCAAGGAACGGGAGACTTTCAATATCCCCAACTGTACCACCGATTTCAGTAATAACTACATCAGGGTGCCCTTCTTTTCCTGCACGGAACACACGGTCTTTAATCTCATTCGTAATATGGGGAATTACTTGGACAGTTCCTCCGAGGTAATCGCCTCGGCGCTCCTTTTTAATGACAGACGAATACACTTTTCCAGTAGTGATATTACTAAATTTCCCGAGGTTAATATCAATGAAGCGCTCGTAGTGTCCTAAATCCAGGTCCGTTTCGGCTCCATCATCGGTCACGAAGACTTCCCCATGCTGATACGGGCTCATTGTCCCTGGATCCACATTAATGTATGGATCAAATTTCTGAATGGTAACTTTTAATCCGCGATTCTTCAGCAAACGCCCCAGGGATGCTGCTGTAATTCCTTTACCTAAAGACGATACGACACCGCCCGTTACGAATATATACTTCGTTGCCATGTTCTTAGTCCCTCGCTTCTATAAATATTTCCTTCGATCAAATTACTTCCTGTTTGTATACTGATAAGAATTGCTGTATTTCATGCATCAATTGAATCAATTGTTTTTTTATCTGAAAAAACTGGTGGGCATACATATAAAAAGGCAAGATTCCCGTCCAAATAAAATAACATGGAGGGGACTCTTGCCATATGTAGCTATTTAGTTACTTCATAAATTGTTTAGCCCAAAAATGATTTTAGCGAGTTATTCCTAAAAAGTCAAGCGTAGTTTAAAGGACTTCATCCTCGTCGGATTCTATGTCCAACTCTTCTTCCTCTTCCTCATCAAATTCTTCATCAATGTCCGCATCATCGTCGTCATCGTCACTGTCATAATCCTCGTCTTCTTCATTCGCTAGTTCATCCAGCTCATCTTCGAGATCTTCAAACTCATCGAAATCTTCTTCGTCATCTTCTAGATAATCATCTTCATCTTCTTCCCGACGTTTTTTCTTTCGGGTTTTATTTGCTTGAGAAAGCTCTTCCTCCGTTTGATCAAACGGGAACCATGCGCGGAGACCCCATTGGTTATCACCAACGTTAACAAATCGGCCATCTACAGACATCTCTGTATACAAGTGCGCGATACGTTTTGTCATCTGTTCTTCGGTTAACCCTTTTGTTGCGGCAACTTCTTTAAGTAACGCATAGTAATCATTGGAAGCTCTTGATTCTTTTAATAGTTCATATGCTACCTCAAGCATTGCCATTTCTTTTAGTTGCGTCTCACTATATTGTTTGATGCTCACAGCCTGCACTTCCTTTCAACTTGAACACTTTTTATTATTAACATGAAGAAAGACTAGGCTCTCCATCCAGTCCATGAAGGTGGCTTATAGCCTTGGCTTTTCTTATGCTTTATTTCTTCTAAAAAGACAATCTTTCCCTCAGGAAAATAAAGCTGAATTCATACCTTTCATTATAAACACATCTACTATAATTATGCCAGTCCATTCCAGTAATTCGTTAAAAGTAATAGAATTTTTTTCCGTCTTTCGTTAACGTGGACAAATTTAGTAGTTCTTAAACTTCAGATTTTGACAGAATGCAAGTTGTTCCGAAAGAAATAGTACATCTCGTCTAAATCGAAGTCAAGTAAGAAAAGCACAAGCGCCTAGGCTCACGAGCGTAGGGCGGTGGAGGAATGACAACCTGAAGTCCGCTCTTTGACTTCGGTTGTCACTTCCGAAGT
>NZ_JAHQCS010000047.1 GCF_019042215.1 Evansella tamaricis
AGAAGACACTGCGAAGAATGAGCAGATGTCGCACTTGTGCCAGTGGTGAAAGGGAGTGAATTTCGCAAAAATCAACATTGAACGATAACAAAGCCATTATATAAAATAATAGGAGATGTTCAAACGAACTGACTTGACACGGATTTCCGTTCTTCCATCTCCCTTCGTTCATAACTTTTACTTTACCATCACATTATCAATAATAATAAGAAACCGATCGCTCCAGAAAAGAAGGCATAGTAGAGCATTGGTACGATCGTCATGCGAATAATGGCTCCTTCTTTTCCAACTAAACCTACAACAGCCGCTGCTGCTACCACATTCAATACACAAATCATATTCCCTGCATTAGCCCCAAGAACTTGTAATGATAGGATCACTTTAGGGTCCGCCTGAATTTGTTCGGCTACACTTGCCTGAAACAATGAAAACATCATATTGCTGAATGTTGCACTTCCTGAGATAAAAGAACCTAATGCACCAATTAACGGGGCAACCAATGGCCATGCCGACCCCAATACGGCAGAGACAGTGTTAGCTAACTCAAGAGGCATGCTGAGAAGACCACTATTGTTGATTCCTGAATTAATAAATATCCTCACCATTGGAACAGCTGTGAATAATGTAATCGCCGTTCCGATAATCGATCTACTGGACTGGGAAAAAGCCGATTTTACCTGATGGAAGTTCATTCGATGGATGAACACGGTTATTAAAACAACGAGAATAAACACAAATCCCGGTAAATAAAACGGTTCCAAGTCCGCCCTTATGTCAGAACCTAGGATTTGATTATATTCAATGTTAACACTACGAAGCCATGCTTTAATTGGTAAAACTTCCAGGCGGGTAAGCACCAGGAATAAACCAACGAGCAGATATGGTACCCATGCCCGCAAAAGTGTTAATTTAGGTTTGTCCCCATTTTTATCCTCTTTCACAAGAATTGTCCCGATCCACTCCTGCATCCAGTCTGACCGTTTTGGAAAATCCCATTCCGTCTTAGGCAAGAGAAATCCTTTTTTAGCAGCAGGAATTACGATGGCTAATCCAATTAATCCACCAAAAATCGCAGGAAACTCAGGTCCTAAAAAAGTTGCCACCAATAATGCCGGAATCGTAAAACTTAGTCCTGCAAATATAGCAAATTTCCAAATTGCTAACCCCTCTTTCCAAGACCTGTTCTCACCAAAAAATCGGGTTAACATGGCTACAATAATGAGTGGCATAAAGGTTCCAACAAAGATATCGATCTGCATAATTTGGGCAGCAATATCTTGTAAAAATGGATGTAGCCCTCCACTGGCCACCACATCCCCATAGACCACAGGCGATATATCAGGGCCTTGCTGAATTCCTTGACCTACACCGACTATAATAGGTGTCCCTACTGCACCGAACGATACTGGACTGCTATCTGCAATAAGTGCTAACACAACCGCTGCTAATGGGGGAAATCCCAAAGCAACTAATAACGGTGCACCGAGGGCCGGAGGAGTTCCAAATCCCGCTGCTCCTTCAATAAAAGAACCAAATAGCCAGGTAACGATGATCAACTGAACCCTTCTATCTCCAGATATCCCCATAAAGCTGGAGCGAATCCTCTCAATTGCTCCTGAAAGTTTTAAAGTATTTAATAGAAGAATGGCGCCAAAAACTATATACAAAATAGAGATTCCAATGATAATCCCCTCAATCGCCGATGCTGCAATGATAAGTAATGGAACTTTCCAATAAATAATTGCTAATATTGCTGTTGCAATCAAACTGATCGTCATTGCTTTTATAGCAGGCATTTTAAAGATCACAAGGAATAGCATCACTGAAATGATTGGGGTAAGTGCAATGAAGGTTGTCATAGCCATTTCCTTTCTCCTGAAAAATACAGGTAAATTTTCCATTCATATTTCCTTAGTATCCCTAATACACATCTCACTATTTATTTAACCCATAATAATGATGGACCGTATAATTTAATTTTCCACTTCTCTATTTCTTAGCCATTCATCAATTAAATCGAGGGAAAAACCACGTTGATAAAGATATTGTTTTATCCGTTGTTCCCTTTCCCAAGCTTCATACTTAGAATACTTTTTTTCTGCCTTTTCCCCTTGTTTTACAAGTCCTTCCCATTCAGCATCAGATGGAACTTGCTCGTCGCAACTTTCTACAACTTGTCTTGCTGTCTCACTTGGAAATCCCCTTTGAATTAAAAACTGCATCAGTTTCTGTTGCCGTTTCCGCTGCCCTTCTTTTTGATAACTAGATTGCTTTTTCAATGCCGTTTTCATTGCATTTTCAAGTACTTCTTCCTCGGGATACTCTTTCATTGCCTTCTCGATCCCTTTTTCTGTGATGCCTTTTTCATATAATTCCTGCTGAATTAGCAACGGCCCTTTTTTTTGTGTATTTTTCTTTGTACGAACAAAGGCTTCTGCAAAAGCCTGGTCATCCAATAAGTTCAAATCCTTTAACCGTTCCAGTAACTGTGATGCCTCTTCTTTTTGGATATCCTGTTCATGTAAATACGTTAAAACTTCTTTTTCCGAGCGCATCCGGTAAGATATAAAATGTAACGTTCTTTGAAAAGCTTTATCCAATACATCCTCTTCCCGAATCCGGTTCATTTCTTCTTCTGTTAACGTCTTTCCTTTACTCAAATGACGTTTAATAAATATGTCCTCAGATACGGTAAAAGCATACTCGTCCCCGTTCCCGTCACCTCGATCCACATAAATATGAAAGCGTCCTTTATTTTTTTTCGCAATTGTGATTTTACTTATCGTTATTGGCATGCACTCACCCCACAAGTATTCCTCTTTTTACTATAGCTTCTTTTACCCTGAATTGCAGTCATATACTAACTATAACAAAGCAAAACGTTTGATTTTTTAGAAAAAAAGGGAAATGATTTATAATAAGAAAAGCGCAAGCGCCTATGATCACGAGCGTAGGGCAGTGCAAAAAATGGTTCGAACTTTTTATTATCTTTTAAAAATGGGGGAATCGATTATGAAAATCGTCATTGCAGGGGGATCAGGTTTTATTGGGACAGCACTTACAAACAAACTGACGGAAAATGGTCATCATGTTTATATTTTAACGAGGAAGGCCGCCACTAAACCGGCGAAAGAAAATGTGACGTATGTGGAATGGCTGAATGAGGGGGATGTTCCTGAGGAAAAGCTGAATGGTGTTGATGCTATCATTAACTTGGCGGGCGAGAATCTAAATAGCGGACGTTGGACAACAAAAAAGAAACAGGAAATTATGGAAAGCCGAATTGTGGCCACAAGGGAAATTGTTCGAATTATTCGAGCACTGGAGACAAAGCCAGAGGTTCTTTTTAACGGCTCTGCAATCGGATATTATGGAATTTCAGAAACCGAAACGTTTACAGAAGACTCACAGAATAATACGTCTGACTTTTTAGGGGATGTGGTTGAAAAATGGGAACAGGAAGCATCTAATGCGAAAGATGACCTTCGAGTTGTATATGGCCGGTTCGGTATTGTCTTAGGCAAAGAGGATGGAGCTTTAAAAAAGATGTTACTTCCTTTTAAACTATTTATCGGCGGCAATTTAGGAACGGGCAAACAGTGGATGTCTTGGATCCATCTAGATGATTTAGTAGATGCCATCATCTTCTCGATTGAAACACCTTCTATCGTTGGACCTGTAAATATGACTGCACCACAACCGGTTGTAATGAAAGAGTTCGGTAAATCATTAGCTTCTGTCCTAAATAGACCTTATTGGGCGCCTGTCCCTAAGTTTTTATTGAAGGCAACCTTAGGTGAAATGAGTATTCTCGTCGTGGAAGGACAGCGCGTTATACCGAAAGTATTACAGGAAAACGGGTTCTCCTTTAAATACGATGAAATTAAACCTGCATTAGAAGATTTACTTAGTGCAAAATAAAATGCATATCCTTTTAATGGAAAGGTCATACTATTAATGATTAAAATGACAATGAGGTGATGGAATGGAAAGCAAGAAAAGAAGAGCAAAAGAAGAACGGAAAACCATAAACAAAACACAGGAAGTGTTATATCAATCAGATTTTAAAGCAGCTGATCGTGCATTTCAACGTGCGAAGGGCACAAATCTTTAAATTCGCTTTCCTTCAAACTCAGTCAGCATGAAAGGATGATACAACATGGCAAAACAAAATAATCGTAGAATGGAAAAACAAGACATTCCTGACATTCCTGAAGATCACCAAGTAGAATATTCCGAAGAATTGGCTGATATTGAAGATCGGGAAGCACAAGCACGTGCCAAGGAAGCTGATCGCCGCGTAAATAAAGATAATATATAACGTATACAAATGCGGAGTCCAACTTCAAAAGTGTATTGAAGCGACTTCGTTTTTTTTTATTTACAAAAAGAATTCAAAATATTCCTATTAGCCAAAAATGGAAAAGACAGGTATGATATAGGTAGAGGTATAACAAAAGCGAATTGGTTGCGCATTTGTTTCCCTTTTCTTATTTCCCAAAAAGGAGTGAAATGTTATTCACGATGTAACTGGTCTTCTTTTCATATTCCTGTTCTTAGCGGCTGTATTATTCATTCTAAACGTCGTAACAAGTATCTGGGCATATCGTGATTCTTTACAGAAGGGTAACAGTAAAGAATACAGTATCATTATATTGATGGGTACATTATTTTTTCCAGTAGTTGGCCTTATTGTTTATTTTGTCATCCGTAATGATAACTGAATGTGTTATCAATCCGGTATTAATCTTCCTGAGAATTTAGTAAGAAATAACATTGTGCTAACCAACCATCTATTTCACCTTTCGTATATGTCTTGCCTAGTCATTTTTAATCCAACAAATTTTGAAAGGATCGGTGAGCGCCAATGGGTTCATTACCACCAAGTTTTTTAGGTAAAAAAGTATATTTAGACGGTCATAATAAGCAGTTCTATGTTGTGAAATATGAGGAACATACGGGAAAGAAAAAGTCAAATGTCCTTTTATTTGATCAAGATACTCCTGTGATATTTGCCGTCATTCATCATGAAGGGAACTTCCTTGATTCTTTCTATCTTACAAACAAAACAACCCAAGACTCTGCTAAAACAATGGAAAGATATAAAAAGATTGCTGAAAGAAAGAAACTCCATAAGGTAACTCAAGATGATCTTCGGGATGCTCTTAAACCAATGAATGAAGCAAGAATGAAGAATGAAAATATCATTAAACATCTCGTTGATGAACATTTAGAAGATATTAAACACCTTTGGCCTTCCCGCTTGTTAACACTTCAAAAAACAGATGGGAAATCAAACAATTCCCTTATTCTAGTTTCTCTTCAGGAAGCACTGGAACTTGCAAATCCAGCAAAGGCTTTTCAATTTTTAGTCCGTCATCGATGTGATGATTTCATACCTAATCTTGGCAGCAAAGTTGCCAGTCACCCAAACCTCATAGACGATGTTACATCCTACTTCCTTTCCTACAATGAAGCTGCCATCGTAGAAAAATTCCTATTTGAATCTGTGAAAAATGTTTCCGTTCAAGATCATGATTTAATTGAACATCTATTAAATACTGCTAAGAAAATTGATAGTATTTATTATTCAAATGTAATGAGACATTTGCTTAGCCGTTTGTTTAAACGTGTGAAACAAGAAACTGGCGGAACACCAAGGGATTGGTTAAATGAAACGATTCATGACCGAAAACTAAAACAATCCATTGTATCCACCTTGAAGAAAAAGACGGGATAACTTGCAGGGAGTTATACCTTGTCCTAGGGTTTATGTAAACCAAAAAAACTTTAAAAACGGCAGCTCAGATGAGTTGCCGTTTTTCCCATTTCTTTATTTCACTTTTACTTGTGGATCAATGAGAATGATCTACCTGGATGACGAATTGTATATGTTCATGAAGTCCAGTATCATCTTCCACATGAATTTGAATGTTATAATCACCGGTACGCTCAAAGGTGTGATTAGCCACATACGTACCTTCTTCTGATTCTTCCGCAGGCAACCACGTGTGCCTTTCATCTCCGTCTTGCCAAATCTCAAATTGAATATCTCCATTCCTTAACGGTGCATCTTGCCACTCTACATAAACAGATAACTCTGTTTGGTTTGACTGCTCGATGTTTTCCGCCGTTAACCAGTCCACACGAAGATCTTCATGATGATGGGAATGATCCATATCATGGTGATGTCCCTCGCCGTGGTCAGCGTGATCACCGTTATCATGTTCGTGGGTATTTTCATCTTGTTCTTCCAATAGGTTTTCCGGAACGTCACCGATTATAATTTCACCTACTGGCATCATGTGCATTCCCCTTGCAGTGACATGTGGCTGAACGAAATAAATATATTCTTCTGTGAATATATAAGTTATTTCATAGACCCCATCACCTATTGGTTCTGTTGCATCCACAAATTCGCTTTCCTCTTTCTGTCCCTGTTTCCATATCTCAAAAATGACTTCACTGGCATCATTAACTTTTTCTTCCCCTTGTGTCACAAGCGCCTGAATCACTATTTCTGTATCAGGATCTCCTTCCTCCGGCATGGATAGCTCCACATCCAAAGGCTCAAAATTTATCTCCTCTGCACCTTGAGGCGTATCTCCCTCTCCTTGCCCACATGCCACTAGGAAACCTAAAACTCCAATAAGAACGACTGTAAAAATCCTACTTTTTACATTCACTGTCTATACACCTCATTTTTCTGACCGATTGATAATCATCCTTATTTTATATCTTTTTGGAGGCGATGTCACATCGTTAGTATGAGAAAAGCGCTTGATCAACAGAGTTTCCTGAATGATCAAGCGCTTGAAAATAAACGTACCATCTTATCCGGAGAATAGCAATGATCTAAACTACTTTCACATTTTCTCGTAGCGTTTTAGTTTCATTCTTTTGGAATGATCGGCAGAACGATGGCAGAAGGATGTTCCGAATCATGATAAATCGTTTGGGTAGCTACTTTCATTTCTGTTGTTTGTCCCAAGACATCCCCTGTATTTAAATTGCGGTCATATTTCGGAAACGCACTGGATGCAATTTCAATACGAATGCGATGGCCTTTTTTAAATACATGGGACGTATTCCAGCAGTCCACTTCAAAGGGATAAATGGTGTCAGGTTCCATCAGTTTGGGATTATCCATTCCTTCCCGGAATCTTGCCCTGACCATGCCATCAGTCAGCCTCTGAGCAAACCCCGTAGGACGTACATCCAATAGCTTCACCATAAAGTCTGTATCTTTACAATTAGAAGAGGCATAGAGTAGTGCTTTAATCGGACCTGTCACTTCCACATCTTCCTCCAGTGGTGGGGTAGAATACACTAAAACATCATCTCGTCGTTCAATTGCTGCGTAATCATCCGGTCCGCCAATTTGATGGGAAATGAGATCTGTAATGAATGGAACTGGATTTTTCGGATCATAATCATATTGATCTGTTGCTGTCTCTTCCAACTCAGCCGTTGCCGGTAAGTCAGTTGTTAACCACCCGTCACCAAATCGACTATTGGCATTTCCTTTACTATGGAGATAGAAGGTTGTCCAGTTTGTTCTTGCCAACGGCCACTCCGACTCTTGACGCCACTCATTTTCTCCCATCACAAACATATCAATTGGAGGTTCTTCCATCACTCCGTTATCCATCCCCTTTAGCCAGTAATCAAACCAACGCAACTGATAGGCATTTAAATCAATTTGTGAATCGGCTCCAAAATCTAGATCTCCTAATTTAGTAGAGCGGTTGATTTGATGTGGCCACGGCCCCATGAGCATCCGCTGGCTTTTCCTTGCAGACTCAGAACCTCCGTTTTCTGTCATTCCCATATAATTCAGGGGAGTGCCCACTTGCTCATCATCATACCATCCTGAAATATGTAATGCCGGCACATCGATCTGATCAAATTTATTTTGATAGCAGATTTTTTCCCACCAGTCATCCCGTTTCGTATGGCTCACTTCTTCCCGCCAAATTTTGGAATGAAATCCTGCTGCTTCATCCATATCCACAAATGGTAAGTGGTCATATACTTTTTCCCAATTCACCGTATCGATGTTTTGCATCACCCGTCCGCTCGTCATATATGTCCAACAAATATGCTGTGTATTCGGGAGACCCGTCGGCCATTCCACAAAGGGATCAGATGGAGTTACGGCAGAGATCATCGCTTTTAAATGTGGCGGTTTCGTTAGTGCTGTTAACCATTGAATCCTTCCTAAATAGGAACCTCCCATCGTCCCGACAGCTCCGGTGCACCACGGCTGTTCCGCTACCCATTCAATAGCATCATATCCGTCAATCCCATCGTTCCGATAAGGGCTAAACTCCCCATCGGAATCGCCACGTCCCCTTACATCCATATATATAACAGCATATCCCCGTTCTGAAAAATAGGTAGCCGTATCAAAAATAATTTGTGATGTTTTTAAATAAGGGGTTCGAACGACAATCGCTGGGTACTCCCCATCATCTGCAGGGCGATAAATATCTGCTGATAAGGTGATGCCGTCTCGCATTGGTACCCTAGTATTCCGACGAATGGTAACCTCTTTCTTTGTTTGCAAAAAAAACACTCCTTTTACAATTCCGTTATGATAAAATCTTCATTCATTGTTTATTTATTTCGACACTCGAAGCGCATTCCCTTCCTGACAGGGAAATTTTAAGATAGTCCTTTGTTGGCCTATAGACTGGAATTGATACTCCCGAATCACCATCTCTGCAATGGATGTTTAGGGGGTTGTTGCTAACTTGGTCATGTTGCAGAATCCTCCCAATATTCATCTGTTGTGCCCACCGCTTGCAAGGTAGTTCCAAACGATTGAAGCCATGCACCTACAACGGCTAACTGTTGAGCGATTTTTTCTTCCGAAGACAGTTCATATAGATTTCCGATTCCTTCGATGAGTGCTCCTAAAGATTGTACAATCCCACCAATTCTCCGTTTTGGATGCTCTCTCTCCGTACCTACAATATAAGCACCTATTGACTGTAATGCATTCCCAATGATAATTACTTGTAAATTTTCTTGATCTTCTTTCGTTTTTTCCTGCTCCTTTTTATCATTCTGTCGGGTCGCTTCTTTTATTTCTTTTTTATAGGCATTAGGTAAATCTTTGACTCCTAAAGCCGATACAGTGGAAGAACCTGCGGAAATAAACCAATTGCCCAATTCTGCAAATGGTTTTTCCTCTTCTGCCACTGCCTGGATCGCAGCACCAACCCCTTGAATGCCTTTCCCAATGATCCAGAGGTGTTGTCCAATGACATGCCTTCCTGCCAAAACTTCTGTTTGACCAATTGCCCCAATGGTAGTGCCGATTGCACCGATCCAGTTTCCGGCTAAATCTCTTATATCCGTCGACATTTGTTAACACCCTCAACACAAACAGTTATTCTTTATAAATAATATTCAATAACCTTTATTTCGGTTTGGATTATTTAGGATGTTGTATTTTATTTTACGATGAAGGTTCAGCGTTTTCGAATTGAACCAAGTGTTTTAAACCGGGAGTAACTGATACAGCCTGAATAATCGTTCCAGCTCCTTGAATCCATTTTCCAGCACTTCGTAATTGATCCCCTTCTTCTTCTTTACGTAGGAGGACGTTAAGAACACCAGTCGCTTCGATGATGGCACCAATTGCCTGGATGAGATTTCCCACCGCTTTCGGTGGATTATCATCTCTCCTCGCCTCCGCTGTAATAAAGGAACCAATCGCCTGAATAGCATCACTAATAATTTCAAGTTGATTGTTAATATCCTCATCCACATAAATTTCCCGATGGGCGATTACAGCATTTCCGGCAGACGCAATCGCCTGAAGCTGATTTCCTAATACTGCAAGTCCATCAGATGGGGTGGTCTCTGCAATCAGAAAGTTCCCAACTGCCTGGACACCATCCCCAACCACTCGCAGCCTCTTCCCATCAATACTATCCTGGATTTCAATACTAACCCCAAGTGCAGCAAGATTGGCTCCAAGTGCCTCTATCCAGTTTCCGGCTATATATAAATAATTTGACACCGTGGCTCGCCACCTTTATAAATCCTATCTCAAACCGGGCATAATTTTTTATCTTCTATAATATTCAATCTCCCCCCTTCACGTAAGTACATTTATCGTGAAGAGAGGAGATTACAATTCTTCCATATGATTATTCAAGTAAAGTCTCGAGGCACCTACTGCTTGATATGATGCCCCGATAGCTTGCAGCCAAGACCCGACCGTTTCATATTTTTGGCCTATACTATCTTCTTCATTGACAAAATAAGATGCTCCAATAGCCTCTATTGCTGCCCCTAAAGCTTGAATCAGATTCCCAATGACAAGTTTAGGGTTATCATCTAACCTTCCTATGGAAGCATAGAACGAACCGATGACCTGCAAAATATCCCCATAAACTTCTATTTCTTTACCATTTGTTTTTATGATTTCTTGAAAAAGCTGTTGCTTTTCGGAAAAGGAGTTTGCTGATGTCCCGGCAGATTGGATCCAGTTTCCGATTGCTATATAATGATCCTCTTCATTAGCAATGGCCTGGAAAACATTCCCTACCCCTTGAATCCCATTCCCTATCACTCCAATTTGCAGACCAGATTGTTTCTGACCCACTAATTGTTTTGATTCCGCAATAGCATCCATGGTAGCACCAAGAGCCTCAATCCAGTTACCGAGTAAATCTAATATTTCGTCTGACATGTTGGCTCCCCACCCAACTAACTATCATCTAAAAAAATGCTCTCCTTATTTCATATGCAATTAACATTGATTTTGTAATGGTACATTATTCAAGGAAATAGTTATAAAAGAAATAATAGCAATGGTCCAAGCAGCACTAAGGCACCGAAACCTAAAATGGCAACCAAAATTGGTTTAATTCCAACCAGTTTAAAATCTTTAAAGTTAATCGATAAGCCGAGCCCAACCATTGCCATAGCAATAAAGAATGTACTTAGTTGTACTAGGCTTGTAACTAGTTTTTCCGGGAGATGAAAGATAGTATTAATTACTGTCATAGCCAAAAACCCAAAAATAAACCAAGGTACAGGTAACGATTTATTTTCTGTTTGCCCATCTCCTTTTTTAGAAAACAAAAAACCAAATAGAATGACGACCGGTATAAGTAAAGCAACTCGCCCCAGTTTTACAAGAATAGCCGAATCACCACTAGTATTCCCTCCTGGAACAGCTGCAGCAATCACATGAGCCAGTTCGTGCAATGTGGCACCAACGAGAACACCATACTCATAATCATTCAGCGACAATAGTGGATAAATAAGTATATATATTACGGCACCAATCGTACCTAATATGGCAATACATGCAACAGCCAGTGCTGTATATTCTTTTTTGCTCTTAATGACTGATGCAGCAGCAACGATCGCTGCTGCTCCGCACACAGCCGTACCAACAGCTAGTAAGGCAGTCAAATGCCGGTCCACTTTGAATAACTTTCCCAGTCCAAACATCACTACAAGAGTAAATGTAATGACGATGATATCCATAAGCAGGATGGAGAAACCGGCGTCTGCAATCTGTCCTAAATGGAGTCTTACTCCCATGAGGATGATTCCGGCTCTTAATAAAATTTTACTGCTGAACGTAATTCCTAATCGTGTATTTTCCGTTGAAGTCAAAAGAGAGTTCCATATAACGCCAATTATTAACGCTATAATCATTACACCCATGATTGATAAAAAAGGAAGCTCCGTTAAGAACAGTGCAAGCAGTGCAATACATGCGGTTAATGTTATTCCCTTTATATATCCGAACATTTTTTTATTTTTCATTTACAATCTCCTGATTTTTTTTAATGTTTTCAAAGATTAGCATGAGCTTTTTCCATTGAAAACACTACTATAGCTTACCACAATACGGCATGTAGAAAATCCTGTTTATTTTTTCCTAACCCTGTCACAACTAACGTTTATAAAACGGTGATATGTGAAGAAAACTTTAGATTAGCGAAATAATATGACTAAAAAACAGAAATTTTGACAAAATTTGAAAAATTGTTTTGTGGAATTTACATTTTTTTTGTAATATATAGGAAAAGACAGAAACTCATCTCAAAATATGTTTTAATGGGGCCGTGACATGGATATCCTAAGAGACCTTCTAATTAACATCTTATTCCTAATTATATTTCTTTTGTTTACACCTCTTCTATTAGAGAAGAGTGGTGTTAAATCCTACATGAAAAAATGGATTATGACCAGCTCATTTTGTGTTGTCGTCATTCTCTGTATCTCATTTCCAATTGCCATAAATGATGAATTTATTTTTGATTTACGCCTTGTTTCCGTTATTATTGGAGGATTAATGGGTGGTATTCCCACAAGTATCGCATTATTGATCACTACCATATCATTCCGATCTATTTTTGGTGGAGCAGGAATATATTCCACTCTTATCATTTCAGTTGTTCATTTCGCGTTCCTATCCATCTTCTATTATCAATTTAAAGAATTTTCTAAACGGAAAAAATTAATAGTTGCCACAGTTATTGGTTTTATCTCCAGCATATCTGTCGTCCTTGTCATTATAATCGGATTCCAGACACCCATTCAGCCATTTATTATAGCTACCTATATTGTCCTGCAAACAATTAGTATCTTCTTCATTATGTGTTTGTTAGATGTAATCAATGAAAGTGTAGTTATGCGAAAGAGATTAATAGAATCGGAAAAAATGGAGCTCGTCAGCCATCTTGCCTCTTCCGTATCACATGAAGTGCGAAATCCATTGACGGTTGTTAAAGGTTTCCTGCAAATGATGAATCAAAATGACATCCCATTTGAAAAGAGAAAAGAGTATTTGGCGTTATCACTTTCCGAAGTGGATCGCGCAAATCAGATCATTGGAGAGTATTTAGCGTTTGCTAAACCACAACTGGCTAAAATCGAAGGAATCGATATTAAGGAAGTATTAGAACATACCATCCATGTTATAACGCCACTTGCTAATATGAATAGCGTCGTTATTACTAAAAACTTTGAAACTTGTCTTATCAAATCTAATAAACAATTACTGCAGCAATGCTTTTTAAATATTACAAAAAACTCTATCGAAGCAATGCCAAATGGAGGATTCCTGTCCATCTTCACTAAAAAGAAGGACGATAAATTTGTGATAACCATCTCTGATACAGGGGTTGGTATGTCTGAAGAACAAATTAAACGATTAGGAGAGCCATACTACTCCACTAAAGGGGAGAAGGGAACAGGTTTAGGAATGGTAACTGTATTCCGAATTTTTTCTGACTTAAATTGTACTGTAAAAATCAACAGCAAACCGGATAACGGTACAACATTTATTATAGAAATGCCACTTTAAGAAAAGATCCAGTTTCAACACACACACAGTCGTTGAAACCGGATCTTTATTTATTATATCCCTTTAATTAATCTCCTTTTCCCCAACGATCATATTACCCTTACAAATGGGACAATCCCTTTTTGGTAATTTTGATTCAGGCTCAGTTCTGATCCTGACCCAAGCCCTGCAGTTTGGACTGTTACATATCCATGCGAGCACAGTGATGAGTGGTTTTTCTTCTGTATCGGTATTCGATCTAGAATTTGTTACTGTCCTTTTGTGATCTGCGTTTTTAGTTAGCCTTTGAGATTTGCTTTTTTTAAGGGCTGGTTTGTTAAAAGCCTCCTCTAAAAATCTGGAGACCATTACCCTTTTTCCTCGATAGTATTCTGGAGAAGTAATGAGCAGTTCATTCATCGCCCTCGAGATAGCCACATAGGCAAGTCTTCTTTCTTCCTCTACTGCCTCTTTAACTTTTTGTTGCTCCATGGTGACGGATACGGCATCTTCCATCTTTCCCGCTTCCAATGCGGTGGAGTGGGGGAGAATCCCTTCCGATACACCTATTACATAAACAGAAGGAAATTCTAATCCCTTTGATCTATGAATGGTCATTAGTTTTACCACATCTGCTTTATGATCTCTCATTAGCTCTTTCATATCTTCCTGTTTCCGTTTCATATCATTAATAAATGTGAGGAAAGAGGCAATCGTCTGAAACCGCTTGGCAGAAGCTTCTAGCTCATCGAGGATTTCCTTCATGGATTCTTTATGTAGCGTAAGAGATTGACTGTCATTTGCGTCAATATATTGATTATAGAATTTGGAGCGAATCTGTTTAATGGCCGCCAACGGTTCCTGACCCTTCACACTTTTTATCCATTGAATACGCTCTTTTATCTTTCCTTTCTGGAACTCTTTTAAATGATGCATGGAAGTCAAATGGATCAAAGGGTACTTTTTCTTTTGCTCCAGTTCCTTTGTTTGGATGAATTCAAGCCCCTTTTCCCGATTAATATAAAGAGTGGGCAAGATTCCTTCTATTGCAGAAAAATCACGTGGCGTTATTGACAGACGAAGATGATCCAAAACCGGTTTAATAACCCAGTGATCGTAAAAGAATGCATCCGATACATAGCTGACAAATGGAACTTCGTCCATCGTCATTTTTTCAAATATTGCCCTGCTGTTACTTGCTGCCCTGTGTAATATGGCAAAATCGCCATAACGATGTGTCCCAACAGATACTTTTTCACTAATATCCTCGACAATCCACTCCGCTTCCTCATCTGTATTGGCTGGTCGACCGTAATATGGTACTTGCTCCTCGCTCGTTCTCATTCCCTTGAGTGTTTTTTCTTTTCGGTTCCTATTATTTTTAATGACTGCATTACCAAGTCCGATAATCGAATCATTGGAACGATAATTAATATCCAGTGTTACTGTCTTAGCCGTTGGAAACTCATCTTTAAAATTAAGAATAAATTCATTCCTAGCCCCATTAAAAGAATAAATCGTTTGATCATCATCGCCTACAACAAAAAGATTTCCATGGGCTTTGGCAATCTGTTTGATCAGTTCATATTGGATAAGATTCGTGTCCTGAAACTCGTCCACCATGATAAAGCGAAATCTCTTTTGAAGTGATAGGAGGAGCTTTGGATCCCTTTTTAATAATTCATAGGCATTCACTAAAATATCATCAAAGTCCATTTTGTGATTTTTTCTTTTCCAAACTTCATATCTTTTATAAACTTCTTTTATCTCCTTATCTCCCTTTGTTTTCTCAGGGAGTTGATCGATAGATATCATATTCATCTTATAATTTGAAAACAGGGCGATCAGCGTTTCCGGTTGATAACTGTCGTCTATACCCATTTCGCGCATAATCATCTTTATTGTAATGTGCTTAAACCTTTCGTTACTAAGGATCTCATGATCAAATCCTCTGCTCTTTAATAGTTTCAAGAAAAAAGCATGAAATGTGCTTGCTTGAATTTGTTTAGTCATTGACCAGGATACTCCTGGAAGTTTATTAATACGTTCCTTCATTTCGTCTGCTGCTTTCCGAGTAAATGTAACGAGGAGAATATGCTGTGGTGCTACCCCTTTAACTGCCATTAAATAGCCTGTTCTGCATATTAGCACCGACGTTTTCCCTGAACCTGCTCCAGCTAACGTGAGTATTGGACCTTGATAATGCCGGACCGCTTCCACTTGAGGCTGATTAAGAAAAATGTTGTTCCGTTCCAAGGCACGAAAAAAGGGAGCATCTCGTTCATGATCAGGGATGATGAACTTACTTACCGTATCTGAAGCCAGCCCAGAACGGGGAATGGATTCGTTTTCCATTCCCGATGGCAGCAATTTGAAGTTTTTTACCATTGTAATCACCTTCTACATTACATTAGTTCAAAAAAAATACCACACCTACTGTAAGGTACTCGCATTTTTTGTATTTCCTTTTATATTTTTCGTAACGCTCTCCGTTCCGCATAAGGAACACATTTTTGACATACCTTAACAGATGCTCCTGCATCATTGATATATTTGCTGGGGTTGATCAGTTTTTTTTTACATATAAAACACTTTCTTTTTCCAAAAAATCTAGTAAACATTCTAAATTCTCCCCTTCTATATCAATTCTTATTCAAACGAGTTTATAGATTACTATTTTACCTATAACATTATAATATGTACAAATGAAATGAAATGTTAGTTCGACAATAACTAATCGATCCATCCTATTGCCCCTAATCTATCCATCATATTGACGAAATTGGGAAATATTGATACTATCACTTTAACAGAATAAATGACCAAAGTGGCGATGATTGTTATGGATAAAACTATAACAGGAGCAGCTTCTGGAGAGTTCACATAATGTGACGCCGAAGGATTCACAATCTCAGGCAAAAGGACAGGAGAGTAATGAATACATAATTTGTATGTAGAATTATTCTAATGACCGTATGAGATTGGGAGATCCTTGAGATCCTCCAATCTCTTTTTTAATTATAATTTGTGAGGTGTTGATCAAATGAAACAAAAACGTGCCGTTGTAAGTGTTATCGGAAAGGATCAGGTAGGGATTATTGCGAAGGTGACCGCAGTCCTTGCAGAGGAACAAATTAACGTTCTCGACATTAGCCAAACTATTCTTCAGGATTTTTTTACAATGATGATGCTTGTGGATGTAACCGACCTAGAAAGTTTAGAGCACTTACAATCCTCCTTTGATAATGTGAGTAAGGAGTTAGGGTTAAAAATTAATATCCAGTTAGAAGATATTTTTCAAGCAATGCATCGAGTGTAAGAGACGGAATTAACTGATTTGGAATGACATCTGATAATACAGCCCTTGGAAGAGAGGAAGATTAGAAGTGACTATTGCTTTTACTGAAATGCAGGAAACGATTCGGATGGTTCAAATGGAAAGCTTGGATATACGTACAGTGACAATGGGAATTAACCTTCGTGATTGTGCTGATTCTGACTTTGAAAAAATGAATCAACGGGTTTTTGACAAAATAACAAGCTATGCAAAAAATCTCCGTGACACAGCAGAACAAGTGGAGAAAGAATACGGTGTCCCAATTATAAATAAACGGATTTCCATTACTCCAATAGCAGAAATATTAGGAAACGCCACCGTGGAAGAAGCAGTACAGTTAGCAAAAACATTGGACCGTGCCGCTATAGAGCTTGGGGTTGATTTCATAGGTGGGTATTCAGCACTCGTTCATAAAGGAATTTCAAAAGGAGATCAAACTTTATTAACCGCACTCCCGAAAGCATTGAGTAATACAGAAAGGGTATGTGCCTCTGTATCTGTTGCAACCACAAGAACTGGAATCAATATGGATGCCGTACGACAAATGGGTATCATCATTAAAGAATCGGCAGAACTCACAAAACATAAAAACGGAATCGCTTGTGCAAAATTGGTCGTGTTCTGTAATCCTGTGGAAGATAACCCATTTATGGCAGGTGCTTTTCATGGTGCTGGAGAAGGGGAAGCCGTCATAAACGTAGGTGTCAGTGGCCCAGGTGTTGTCTTAAATGCTTTGAAACGGCACCCAAATGGGGACTTGGGACAAGTATCCGATGTGATTAAGAAAACGGCATTTAAAATAACGAGGGCTGGCGAGTTATTGGGACGAATCGTCGCTGAACGTTTAAATGTGCCATTTGGAATAATGGATTTATCTTTAGCTCCCACAAACGCTATGAATGACAGTGTTGCGGAAATTTTGGAAGAAATCGGTCTGGAACGGGTTGGGACACATGGAACGATCGCTGCTTTAGCATTAATGAATGATGCGGTGAAAAAAGGTGGCGCCATGGCCAGTTCGTATGTTGGTGGCTTAAGTGGAGCTTTCATTCCCGTAAGTGAAGATAATGGCATGATTCAAGGTATTGTGGATAATGCATTAACGTTATCTAAATTAGAAGCGATGACATGTGTTTGTTCTGTTGGACTTGATATGATTGCTTTGGACGGTGATGTCACTCCGGCAACTTTAGCTGCGATTATTGCAGATGAAGCAGCAATCGGAATGATTAATAAGAAAACGACTGCGGTCCGTGTCATTCCTGTCCCTGGAAAAAAAGAAGGAGAAATGGTGGAATTCGGTGGTCTCCTCGGCAGAGCTCCGGTAATGGGGGTTAATGGGTTTAGCTCCGAGCGTTTCATTTCACGTGGGGGGAGAATTCCAGCCCCACTACAAGCATTAATCAACTAATTCTAATAAGGTGGCTGGGACAAAAGTTGTTTAATCAATGAAAAATCTGAACGAAATGATAGATAGTTGATTCCATCATTAGCTTTGGAACTATACTTCTCTATCGTTGTGTATCGCTCGGATCTTCGATTAAACACTTTAGGCATGTCACAGCCTCTTTTTTATTTTTCAGGCTCTGTTATCGATTAATGTCATGTTGATTTTTTCTGGAAAAGCGACTTCCAAATTATGGAATCTAATTCGAATTTATTTTTTGTTATCGAACAAACGGGTACCGTCGTTGAAGAACAAAATTAACTAATAGGTTCTTCTGTTTCCCTTATAATCATCCATTTTCCGTTAATTAATCTCCAATTTTCAATGGTAAATAACCTTGCTAATATATTCTCATCTTTTACAATCAAAAGTTCATAAAACACTACAGCATTTTCGTTATTCCTTAGTCGAATAACTCTATTTTCAAACCTCTTATTGGAGCCTATAAAATGTCTTACCGATTGTTCCATACCATTTAAAGCCTCTTGTTTAGTAAAAAAAGTTGGTTTTTCATTTCCACTATTAAGAAAAGCGCAAGCGCCTTGATCACGAGCGTAGGGCAGTGGAGGAATGACAACCTGAAGTCCGATCTTTGACTTCGGTTGTCACTTCCGAAGTGCCCCGTAGTGAGTAGGCGCTGGAGCTAGACAACTTGCCCGAAGGTGCAAAAACTTATACTTTCTTACCTTTTAAAAAAGGTTACATAATAATCTTCTGACATTCTATCTACTGCGGATGTATCACCGGAACTCATTGCTTGGTTCCAGTCTCTGATATATTCATCATGCATTTTGGTAAATTCATATAATCGTTCTTCTAATTCGAGCAATTAAAACCTCTCCTTTTAATCTTATTCATTGTTTAATTCTGCAAAGGTATTTGTTTTCCTTTTTTTACAATCGCACCCCTCGATCGTTTCAAAAGCTAAGAACGACTATTTTCTGGTAAACGCTGATAATCTTAGTTTGTATCATATATTTCCATTATTTGTATCTAGTTTCCTTCCACAATTATTTTTCTTATTGTTGTATCATCTTTACGGTGATGGATGGTTTCTAGGAAATAAAACCAGATAAGGTAATGTCCAAAGATTTCGTTGCGACACCATTAAAACGACTTATCAAATCTTTTAAGTGCTTATAGTAGCTGTTGTCATTTGGGATGTGATTAAGCCCCTGTTGTTCGCACTTTACTTACCATCAGATTTACAGGCATAGTGTTCTTGTTCTTTTTCCTTCGCGTACGTTTTAAAGGCACACTTTAGCATCCATACAAAGTCCGTTACTCGAGGATAATTTAGCACCAATGGATTCCCCTACTTACTCCTTCATGATTCTTTCTCGTCCAATGGCATTTGCATTGGACGAGGAAATTCTTTCGCGGTCCATTGCCACAAGAACACAGATTTGTTCCTTGCTAATACATGGTATTGTAAGAAGTTTGAATCCCCACGTTTATTTTATTTGAAGAATGATTTCCTCCGATAATACTATGTTTATTCGACATACTACTCTAGAAGTAATCCAAAAATTCTACATTTTAAAAAAATTATATTAAAAAATTGTAAAAAAAGACTGAAATTTCAGAAACGGTGTGGTATAGTATTTTTAAATCAGTACTATTTTACCACTTTAAAGGAGTGAACAATTCATGAGTCCGACAAGAGAACAATGGGGCTCCCGCTTAGGATTTATTTTAGCGGCGATGGGGTCAGCAGTAGGTTTAGGTAATATTTGGCGTTTTTCCTATGTCACAGGGGAAAATGGCGGAGCAGCATTCTTATTAGTTTATATTTTGTGTATTGCACTTATTGGTATTCCAATTCTTATGGCAGAATTTACAATCGGGAAAAAGGCACAAAGTGACGTCGTAGGATCATTTCAAAAATTGGCACCAGGAAAACCTTGGATTACAGCAGGTATACTTGGGGTAGCATCTGCATTTATTATTTTATCTTTCTATGCAGTTATTGCAGGTTGGTCTGTTTATTACTTCGTTCAATATGTGATTGGCGGAATCAACACAGATCCTGGTGATTTCTTCGGTGGCTTTATCACTGACCCTGTACAGCCAATCTTATGGCAGTTTATCTTTATGGTTTTAACGGTTGGAGTTGTATATGTAGGTGTAAAAAAAGGTATCGAAGCGGCAAACAAAATTTTAATGCCATTATTAGCGGTCTTAGTTATCGTTCTTGCTGGATATAGTTTCACTCTCGGTGGAACACAAGAAGCTTTATCTTTCTTATTTACTCCTGACTGGAGTGCATTAACTAACCCAGATGTCTATCTTGCAGCACTTGGACAAGCATTCTTCTCCCTCAGCCTTGGTATGGGAGCTCTTATCACTTACGGAAGTTACTTGAAGAAGGAAGACAAACTTCCTGGCGCAGCAGTGAGTGTAGCTGGTCTTGACACTGGTTTTGCTATTTTAGCAGGTTTAATGATTTTCCCAGCCGTTTTTGCATTTGGAATTAACCCGGCAGATGGTCCTGGATTAGTGTTCGTTGTACTTCCTGGTATCTTTGAATCTTTAGGTGGCATGGGACAAGTATTCGGTATTTTATTCTTCTTCCTATTAGCTGCTGCTGCATTATCATCTGCAGTATCATTGTTGGAAGTCGCCGTTGCTTACTTTATGAGACAGTTCAACTGGTCTAGAAAACAAACATCATTAATCATCGGTGCGATTATCTTCCTACTAGGAATTCCTTCTTCTTTAGGAATGGGTGTATGGAGTGACGTTACATTCTTTGGGAAAGACATCCTTGACAGTATGGACTTCATTGCATCGAATGTTTTCCTTCCACTTGGTGGTTTAATTATCGCCCTCTTTATTGGATGGGGTTGGAAACGTGTGGATGCCCTCGAAGCATCTGACTTCGGTGAATCCACTTGGGGAACTGTATGGCTTGGAATTTTACGATATTTTGCACCAATTGCAATTTTCGTTATCTTCCTTCGTTCCATTGGATTATTCTAATCAATCAAACTTTCTTTACGCATAGAAAACTGGCCTCCTGATGACAGGGGGCCGTTTTTTTTATATCAAAAGGCTCTTTTCGTAAACTTTATTGTTTTTTAAGAAAAGCTTGGAGAAGTGAAAGGCGGTGACGCCAGCGACAAATGTTACTTCAAGAGAAAGCTTCGAGTTGTCTGGACGGACAGGACGTCCTAATATCGGGCATGCCACAGCTTCCTCCTGGAGGATGCGACATTAGGGCGGGGTTCAGCTCCTCTTTTGTCACTTCCTCCTCAAGGATGCGACATTAGATCGGGCCTCAGCTTCTCTTTTGTCGCTTCCTCCTGGAGGATGCGACATTAGATCGCGCCTCGGCTTCTCTTTTGTCGCTTCCTCCTGGAGGATGCGACATTAGATCGCGCCTCGGCTTCTCTTTTGTCGCTTCCTCCCTGAAGGATGCGGCACTAGGGCGGGGTTCGGCTTCTCTTTTGTCGCTTCTTCCTGAAGGATGCGACATTAGATTGGTGATCAGCTTCTCTTTTGTCGCTTCCTCCTCAAGGATGCGACATTAGGGCGGGGTTCGGCTTCCATTTTGTCGCTTCCTCTTGGAGGATGCGACATTAGGTCGGGCCTCAGCTCCTCTTTTGTCGCTTCCTCCTGTAGGATGCGACACTAGATCGCGCCTCAGCTTCTCTTTTGTCGCTTCCTCCTAGAGGATGCGACATTAGATCGGGGTTCAGCCACTCTTTTGTCGCTTCCTCCTCAAGGATGCGACATTAGATCAGGGATCAGCTTCTCTTTTGTCGCTTCCTCTTGAAGGATGCGACACTAGATCGGGCCTCAGCTTCTCTTTTGTCGCTTCCTCCTCAAGGATGCGACATTAGGGCGGGGTTCAGAACCTCTTTTGTCGCTTCCTCTTGAAGGATGCGACATTAGGGCGGGGTTCAGAACCTCTTTTGTCGCTTCCTCCTGGAGGATGCGACATTAGATCGCGCATCAGCTTCTCTTTTGTCGCTTCCTCCTTGAAGGATGCGACATTAGGGCAGGGATCAGCTTCTCTTTTGTCGCTTCCTCCTCAAGGATGCGACATTAGATCGGGCCTCAGCTTCTCTTTTGTCGCTTCCTCCTCAAGGATGCGACATTAGGGCGGGGATCGGCTTCTCTTTTGTCGCTTCTTCCTGAAGGATGCGACATTAGATTGGGGATCAGCTTCTCTTTTGTCGCTTCCTCTTGAAGGATGCGACACTAGATCGGGGATCGGCTTCTCTTTTGTCGCTTCCTCCTGGAGGATGCGACATTAGGGCGGG
>NZ_JAHQCS010000048.1 GCF_019042215.1 Evansella tamaricis
GTTTCTTTTAAACAATCGGTTTTGGAATAGGGCGGCGAATCTCTTCGTCAGCTTCTCTCTTTCAGATCCTCACGTACCTAAAAGTACGTTCCGGTTCCTCTCTCGCTTGCTTCCTCGACCTTCTTGTCTCTTTTAAACAATCGGTTTTGGAATAGGGCGGCGAATCTCTTCGTCAGCTTCTCTCTTTCAGATCCTCACATACAGTATGTTTCTTTGATGAAAATCCGTCGAAACAACTCGTAGCTATCTCATGATGTTTTGCTCGTCGCTCCGGTTCCTCTCTCGCTTGCTTCTAAAAAGGATTTGGTGACCCGTACGGGATTCGAACCCGTGTTACCGCCGTGAAAGGGCGGTGTCTTAACCGCTTGACCAACGGGCCACTATTTGGAGCTTCCTAGCGGGCTTGAACCGCTGACCTCATCCTTACCATGGATGCGCTCTACCTACTGAGCTAAGGAAGCATGGCTCCACAGGTAGGACTCGAACCTACGACCGATCGGTTAACAGCCGATTGCTCTACCAACTGAGCTACTGTGGAATATTGAAGCAAAATACAATAAGAAATGTTTCTTTGCTCAGAAGTAACATAAAAAATAATTGGCTCCACAGGCAGGACTCGAACCTGCGACCGATCGGTTAACAGCCGATTGCTCTACCAACTGAGCTACTGTGGAACATCATTACTTCCATTAGCTTGGAAATGCTTGACGAGACATATGATATAATACTATTTTTCCCGTGAAAACGCAAGGGATTATCTCAAAGAAAACATAGTTATTATTTTCCTCATATTAGCGTCAATTTAAACATAATTTACACAATGAAATTAATATAACAAGTGAATTTCTTCTTGTCAATCAGATTGTGATTTTTCGTATTTTCCACCGTATTGTCTTTGTCTTACATATTGCATGTACTCCTTCTGAGGAGTAAATCGTTTATATAATTTAAAGATCATTTGGTATCTTTCTTCCATGGCCCGTTTAACAATACCGTCAATTCGTGAATCTGATAAGTCAAGGAGTAGCTCCTCTAACTCCCGCTTTAATAAATACTCCATCTCTTGTGCCTCTTTACCATTTAACATTACGCCTAACACACAACCACCTCCAAATAATCTACATAAGGCATTATTTTCGGTTTTTGTAAATTTTATTCATATATGCCTGTCCATTGAATAGATATAAAGTAAAGAATGGGACAAGGAGGAGCAAAAATGAATTTTATTTGGGTGTGGAATGCCAAATCATTAAAAAGATATATGGTCGTTGCAGTTGCGGCATTATTTACTGCTGGAATTCTCTGGACAGGCCAGTCACAAGTACCGGTTTTTACAACAGATGATCAGCCAGTAGCAATCTATAAAGTAAATGCTGAAGACAAGCGAATCGCCCTTACATTCAATATTAGTTGGGGGGAGGAGAGGGCAATACCTATATTAGATACTTTAAAAGAACATGAGATTGACAATGCCACATTCTTTATATCTGCAGCATGGGCGGAAAGACACCCAGAAGTGGTAGAGAGAATGGTAGAGGATGGACATGAAATCGGAAACCATGGCTTCCGTCATGAGCACTATACGAATTGGGATGATGAGAAGATAAAAAGTGATATACAAACGTCCCATCGAATTATACAGGAAGTAACTAAAGAGGGACCTACTTATTTACGGCCGCCTAACGGAAGTTTTGATGAACGCGTATTAAAAATTGCTGAAAATTTAAATTATGATGTTATACATTGGAGTATTGATTCAAAGGATTGGGAAAACCCAGGTGTAGATGCAATTGTGGAAAACGTAACTTCTCAAGTGACAAATGGCGATATTGTCTTACTCCACGCTTCTGACTCTGCTAAACAGACGAAAGAGGCACTCCCGCAAATTATAGCAGAGTTAAATGAACAAGGGTTTAAGTTCACTAATGTTTCTGATTTAATTTCAGGAGCTGAAGTTTCGACAGAAGAAATACAATAATCTCTTCCAATCAGAGATCATACAAAAAGCTCAGCCCTATTTAGAAGGCTGAGCTTTTATGTTTCTTCTTTTCTTCAAAGTATTAGATGGTTCATCTGATTCATGGAGCCGATGAAGCACTAAAAGCTGCCAAGTATTAGCAATCAATAGTGGTACAATTGCAGTTAACAAAAAGGTAAAATCATTTTCTCTTAAAGCTGGTATCCACTCTATCGTTGTAACAACCACCATAAAAAAGAGTGCTGGTATAAAAGCTGATATGTTGGTCTCCTTGCTTTTTATATATGCAACAATAACACCATATCCAAGTAAAAGGGTCGGGAGTATAGCATAACCTAACATACCTTCTCCATCTTCCGCAAAGAGCATATGACGAAAGAACATTAAATCAAACAGGGCAAATGCAATTAGAACGATCTGGACTTTATTCCATAACTTAACCGACTTAAATATTCCAAGTCCAAACCGGTGAATAGTTAAATAAGCAAAAAAACCCATTTGTGCAATAACAGTCCAAATCGATGCGGTAATGATAATCATTACAAATCCACCGAACTGCCCTTTACTTAAATCTAAAATGTGCGTATGCCAATCTAAAATAAATCCAATTAGAAAACCTGAGAATGTACCAATTAGAAACGTTGTATAAAATAAAAACACAACTTTTTTTGTATTCACTTTAATATCCTCCTGTATGTCAGTCCATTTCCCATTTTATCAAAATTTCTTTTTATTTCGCTAGTTTTTTCTTTATTTCCTTATTTTTTTCAAATATTCACCCGTTCTAAACTGCATAATATAAAAAAATTATACCCATATTAATATTAAAACCAAGTCAAATTCCTTTTGCCATAATTAGCCTATACAGAAAGGAGCCTGCTCCTGTGTGGCATAATCAACATAAAAAATCTTTTATACTAATCAGTTTCCTTCTTATCCTCATTACAGGTTGTGCGGCCATGGAAGATCAACAAAGTTCACAACCAGATTATGAAAGCACAAAAAAAATGATGGTGGACATGTTAAAAACCGATGAGGGTAAAGAAGCCATTAAAGAAGTTTTACAGGATGAAGAAGTGAAGAAAGAATTAGTGATGGAAGAATCCTTCGTTAGGGAAACCGTTCAAACGACATTAACATCCGATGCTGGAAAAGAATATTGGACAAGTCTGATGCAGGACCCTGAATTTGCAAAATCATTTGCTGAAAGCATGCAAAATCAGAATGAACAAATTCTAAAAAGTCTAATGAAAGATCCAGAATATCAAGGAATGATGATTTCTGTTATGAAAGACCCTGAGATGGAAGAGGAATATCTAGAAATAATGCAAAGTAAAGAATATCGTCAACAAGTACTAAACGTCATGTCTGATGCATTTGAGAGTCCTTACTTTGTTGCAAAACTTAATGAGATTATGGGTAATGTTGCCCAAAAGCAGATGGAAAAACAAGATAAAGAAAATGAAACGAAAGAGGAATCAGGAGGAGAGTAATAAAATAAGGGCACTTCCACATTTTGGCAGTGCCCTGTTTTACATTATTTTTTTGTTTTTCCAATAACCTTCGTTGCCATTTCCATATATAACTTCCCAATGGGATGATCTGTATCATAAATAGATGGAGCGAAGTTTTCCTCATCAATCACTGGTTGTCCTAATGGAATTTGAGACAAAACTTCTGTATTTAATTCTTCAGCTAGTTTTTGTCCTCCACCTTTTCCAAAAACATATTCCTTTTCACCAGTTACCTTGCTTTCAAAATAAGCCATATTTTCCACAACACCAAGAATTTCATGTTCGGTTTTAATAGCCATTGCTCCCGCTCTCGCCGCCACAAAGGCCGCTGTTGCATGTGGGGTAGTAACAATAATCTCTTTCGAAGAAGGCAGCATAGAGTGGACATCTAAAGCCACATCGCCTGTTCCTGGAGGAAGGTCAAGGATTAAGTAATCTAAATCATCCCATTCCACCTCTGAAAAAAAGTTATTAAGCATTTTACCAAGCATTGGGCCTCGCCAAATAATCGGAGAGTTATCTTCCACAAAAAATCCCATCGAAATAACTTGTACATCAAATCTTGTTACTGGGTAAATCTTTTGCCCAACAACCTTCGGACGTTCTTCAATACCCATCATATCCGGAACACTAAAACCATAAATATCAGCATCAATTATCCCAACTTTTTTTCCTTCCCTTGCTAAGGAAACCGCTAAATTTACAGAAACCGTCGACTTCCCTACACCACCTTTTCCGGAAGTTACAGCAATAAACGTTGTTTTATCTTGTCGGTCTAATAGTGATTTTCCTTCTCCTTGGGTAGCTCCACCATGTTTAGCCACTTCTTCATCCGCCATTTTTTCAAATCGTAAACCAACGGACTCTGCACCTACATTCTTAACAGCAGTCACTATCTCCTGTTGTAATTGCATTTGTTCCGCAGTTCCCGGTTGAGCAATCGCTAATTTTAAACTAACCATATTATTTTTAATCTTAAGTTCTTTAATGGCATTTAAGTCCACAAGACTTTTATTGAGAATTGGCTCTTGAACAGTTTTTAAAGCATTAAGTACTTGTTCTTCTGTTAACACGTAAACACCGCCTTTTTTCCCTGTGTATTCGTTATCATTCCCACTTAGTATAACATACTTCCAACATTCCCATGATGATTTAGATCACAGCAATAAGACCCACTACCTATTCCGGAAGTGGGTCTCCCCCTAAATAACGAAGAATTCCTTCATATATAGAAGCAGCTACTTTTTGCTGATATTCTTTTGTTGCCAAGAGTTGTGCTTCCGTAGGATTGGATAAAAACCCAACCTCCACTAAAGCCCCTTGTATTTTTGCTTCCTTTATTAAATAAACATTATTAATTGGCTTAGCTTGCCGCGTTGTATTCTCCAGGTTTCTTGTTAACTCTCCTTGAATATGTTTGGCTAGCTCTTCATTACCCTCTATTGTTCGATTATAGAAGGTCTGTGCTCCACTCCATTTGGAAGATCCTATGGCATTTAAATGTAAACTGATAAACAAATCAGAATTTGTGTCGTTGATCATCGCTACCCTATTTTTTAAATCTTCTATCTTTCGGGATCGAATACGTTTTGTATCTTCAGATGCAAGATCATGATCCCCTTCCCGTGTCATTAAAACGAGTGCACCTGCTTCTTGAAGATAATCCCGTAACATTAAACTAATTTCAAGGGAGATGTCCTTTTCTAGATCTCCTTGCTTTGACGATGCTCCCCCATCTATTCCTCCATGTCCTGGATCCAAGACAATGACTTTTCCTGATAACGGTATGTTCCACCCTGCTGTTTCTTGACTAATTTGCCTAATCTCTAGAAATATGATCAGTAAACCAACAAGAATACCACTAATAACAAGCATCCATATCCTTTTCATAAACCATACCCCACCCCTTCCATTCCTATATATATGGGACGAGGTATGAATTATGACTTTATGTTAAATTGTATACTGACTTAAAATTTATTAATGCAACCTTAGACGGTAACGACGCTCACCCTCTGTAAAACCTTTATTCCACCACCTATTAATAAATGCTTTACTCCGTTCATATTGGATATCTTTTTCTTTTTCTGTCAATGTAAACCAGGCAGTAAATTGACTTGCGGTTTGAGTGATAAAGGTATCTAATTCATCCTTACACCTTGTTTGAACTTGTTCAGCAGTCTCCCCATAGTAACCGAACCTCCCATATTCTGACCCCAGGAGATAAGCATCGATTCCTATGTCTAAACAAAAATCCACTAAATAAAGTTTACTTACCGTTTCCGCACCTATAAGTTGATCAAAAAACTGCTCATTAACATCTTTTCTCATCTCTTCTATAGATAAGGAGCGAAGCATATTACGTTCAAATTTCCATTGCTTCTTTCTTCTCTTTTCTCCTAAATTGGTTATGACATTCATATGATATCTCCTCTGTTTTTATTTGTTAGTGTTAAACTACAGGGAGATTTCATTAGGGCAAATACTTGGTATCAGAAGTGAATTCTCACCATGGTAATCATTCCATAGCATACAGAAACTCCAATACAAAAGCTGATTATCCCTCTATTTTTTTAATAACACATAAAAAAACGCATCCACTTCCTTGATCAGAGAGGAAATATTTCTTTGTAAAGTAAATAACATTAGAAGCCATAATAAGTTCTAAAGAGAAAATATTCGCACAAGGTTCACAAGGCTCTGTTATATTTTGTTGTTGATTTTCACTTCAGGACTCTCGCTTTCACCACAGGCACAAGTGCGACATCCATGTCTACTCTCTTCGATTGTATACATGGTGTCTTCTTAGCCGCGGACGGTTCGGGAGCCTCCTCGTCGCTGGAGCTAGATGTCTTTTGTGAACAATGAACGTATCCACATTAATTCCATTATAGTTTCCTAAACAATAAATAAAAGCCCCCAACCATAATCGGTTGAGAGCCTTTGAAGTGTTGATAATTAACGCTTTGAGAACTGAGGTGCACGACGAGCAGCTTTAAGACCGTATTTCTTACGCTCTTTCATACGAGCATCACGAGTCAAAAATCCTGCTTTTTTAAGTGCTGCACGATATTCAGGATCTGCTTCTAGAAGAGCACGGGCAACTCCGTGACGGATTGCTCCCGCTTGTCCTGTATATCCACCACCATGAACGTTTACTAAAACGTCATAAGTACCTTCTGTTTGTGTTTCCACAAGTGGTTGTTTAACAATTAATTTTAAAGTTTCAAGGTCAAAGTATTCGTTAATATCTCGGTTGTTAATCACGATTGTTCCGTCACCAGGGACTAAACGTACACGTGCAACAGAGTTCTTACGACGACCTGTTCCATAATATTGAACCTGTGCCAAAAAAATTACCTCCTTCTATAATTAACCGCGTAACTCGTATGCTTCCGGCTTTTGTGCTTGGTGAGGATGTTCGCTTCCAGTGTAAACATGAAGCTTCATTCCTTGCTTACGTCCAAGAGAATTCTTAGGCAGCATTCCTTTGATTGCTAACTCAAGCATTCTTTCAGGTTTTTTGCTAAGCATTTCCCTTGCAGTAGTAGTCTTAAGACCACCTGGATGTTGACTGTGACGGTAGTATTTCTTCCCATCTAATTTGTTACCTGTTAAATGAATTTTTTCTGCATTGATTAAGATCACGTGATCTCCTGTATCAATGTGTGGTGTAAATGTCGGTTTATGCTTCCCACGAAGGATGCTAGCTACTTCACTAGCAAGACGACCAAGAGTTTGGCCTTCCGCATCAACAACATACCATTTACGTTCAACTTCTGTTGGCTTTGCCATATATGTCGTACGCATTTGTTTCCCTCCTAATAAACTTTCACAAAAACTATCGCGTCAATTTCTACATTAGATTCCGTACCCGGGGCTAGTGGGCATAAGAATACCGTATATCATCATATAACATATAAATCCCCATGTCAATAAGATGTTACACCAGGTTTCGTTGTCTTTGAATTTTTTTTAAAAAGTGGTGCTTTTATCACGATAAAACAGCAGATTTTTTCCTCTACTTTAAAAGATTTGCCAAATCCCCTTCGGAATAAACTACTTTCGAAAGATAGAGACCACATCCAGGAATTGTCGGTCCTGCAAGAGCCCTATCTTCCCCCTTAATGATATGAGGTATCTCTAACGGATCCATGTTTCCTTTCCCGATTTCAAGCAGTGTCCCCGTTAAAATTCGGACCATTTGATATAAAAAACCACTACCAACATACCGAAACGTCCACTCTGCTCCTTCGTTAGTGATCGAGAGGTTATATATTGTCCTCACTTTATCTACTACTGCTGTGCGTGGAGATGAAAAACTCGTGAAATTATGAGTACCTAGGAGGTGGTTTGCCCCCTCCAGCATGGCGTCCCGACATAGTTCTTCTCGTAGATGATAACTGTAGTTCCTGGTAAAGACGTTTTTCTCTTTTCCCGTGTTCACCCGGTAGATGTATTCTTTTCCCACTGTATGGTATCTCGCATGGAAATCTTCTCGTACGTAACTCCCTTCTACCACGACAATATCGTCAGGAACGACCGCATTTATCGCACGTTTCCAGCGATCTTCCGGTATATTTAACGGAGTATCGAAATGAATGGTTTGCCCTAGGCTATGAACCCCTGTATCCGTTCTTCCGGACGCTGTGATGGGCCAGGATGAGGATTTATGTATTTTCCCTAATGCCCGCTGTAATTCTCCCTGAACTGTTCGAGCATTAGGTTGTACCTGGTATCCGAAAAAATTTGTTCCATCATACGAAACAACGATTTTTACCCTTCGCATCTTAACAACCCCTATTTACATCAAGAATCTAGTGAATATTGCAGTCATAGAGTACAAAGTTAATATCACTAAAGCAATTGTATCCATCCTTTTCCAATAAAGGATTCTAAATTTTGTTCTACCTTCTCCCCCTTCATATCCCCTAGATTCCATGGCAATTGCTAAATCTTCTGCCCGATTTAAGGACTGTACAAATAAAGGAACAAGAACTGGAACAAAAGCTTTCACCCTCTTCCAAATGGACCCTTGGGTAAAGTTTGCCCCACGAGCCATTTGTGCCTTAATAATCTTCATAGCCTCTTCTAATAAGGTAGGAATAAATCGGAGTGCAATTGAGATCATAAACGCTAATTCATGGGTAGGCATTCCAACCTTTTTAAGAGGAAGCATTAGCGATTCCATCCCGTCTGTTAAATCAACCGGTGTTGTTGTTAAGGTTAATAAGGAAGCCATTATCACGAGAAGTAAAAGGCGAACACCTACCAATACACCTTCAAGAACTCCGCCTAAGTAGATGGTAACTATTGGTGTAGTAAATAGCACTGGTCCTTCTTTTGTCATAAAGAGATGCAATAAGAATGTAAATATAATAATAATTGCAATAAACCGCATCCCTCTCAAATAAAAGGTCAATGGAACATTGGCCAATCCAAAAGCTAAGACCGCTATTAATAATGCTACTCCAATGGAAAGTGGATGCCTACTGACAAAAAGAAATACCATAAAGAGCATCAAACAAATTAATTTTGCTCTAGGATCTAAACGGTGGACCTTCGAATGACCTGGGACATATTGTCCAATGATAATATGATCTAGCATCTTTTCATTGATCCTTTCTCAAAAAGGAGACAATTTCATCTACTGTCTCATTTAAATGAAACTTTAGAGTATCTATGTGTCCTTTTGATTTGTCCTTTAAGCTTTCTAGCAATCGAACCGTTTCTGGTTGGGATAAACCCGTTTTTCTTAACCTATCCCCTTGAAGAAACACTTCCTTTGGGGTACCTGTAAGATGGATCCCCCCCTGTTCTAACACTATTAGCTGATCACCATATTTTGCTGCGTCTTCCATATGGTGTGTTACTAAAATAATGGAGCGTTCTTCACTGACTTCGTACCATTTATAAAAGAGTTCCATTATATCCTCTTTACCTTGTGGATCTAACCCTGCAGTTGGTTCATCTAAAATCAGAGTTTTTGGATTGCTAGCCAATACTCCTGCAATGGCTACCCTTCTCATCTGTCCTCCACTTAAATCAAACGGAGACCGTTCATAAAGACCTTCTTCTATGCCAACAAGTTTTAGACTTTCCTTAGCCCTTTTTTCGGCTTCTTCCTGAGACATACCAAAGTTCATGGGACCGAACGCAACATCCTTCAAAATCGTTTCATGGAACAACTGGTGTTCTGGATATTGGAATACCATTCCAACATCTTTACGTACATCATACAAATGTTTTTGTTTCGTATCACGTTTGATTTCTCTATTCCCGATCTGTATGGAACCATCTGTTGGCTTCAGCAGCCCATTAAATAACTGAATAAGCGTTGATTTCCCTGATCCTGTATGGCCGATTAATACTGTGTAAGAATTGGGCTCTAAGGTTAGATTAATGTTTTGAAGAGCTGTTTTTTCAAAAGGGCTTCCCACCATATATGTAAACTTCACATTTTTTGCTTCCATGTACATAGTGCGTCCACCAACTCTTTCTGATTTGTTATCTGGGGAGATATTTCAAATAAATTAATCCCTTTTTCTTTCAATTTCGATTGTACTTCAAATTCAAAAGTAGGTTTTAGGAGAGATTTTTTTAATAATTCTTCATCCCTTAGCACTTCTATTGGTGGAGCATCCTTAAGGATTTTCCCTTCCTTCATTACGATTATTCTATCAGAAAATAATGCCTCATTTAAATCATGTGTAATCATAATGACTGTCATGTTTACATCGTTATGTACTCTCCGAATATATTCCATCACTTCTTTTCGGCCCACCGGATCCAACATGGACGTCGCTTCATCAAGAACAACAACCTTTGGTTTCATTGCAATAACACCAGCTATGGCTACCCTCTGCTTTTGACCACCTGATAAGCGATGAGGTTCTTGTTTTTCAAAACCTTCCAAACCCATAATCTTTATACTTTCTTTGACTCTTTCGATCATTTCTTCCCGTGGAACACCTGTGTTTTCCAGTCCAAAAGCAACATCATCCTCTACCGTCGGTGCTACCAATTGATTATCTGGATTTTGAAAAACCATCGCAACGAGCTTACGAACTTTCCCTTGATTTTGTCTTTCCTTAGTATTAAGACCATAAATATAAACCTCTCCATCCTCATCTGGAATAAAAAGGGCATTTAAAAATTTTGCTAATGAGGATTTTCCTGATCCATTATGGCCAACAATAGTAATCCATTCCCTTTCTTTAATAGTAAGATTTATGTCCGTTAAAACATATGGTTCATTAGGCCGGTATTGAAAGGATAGATTATGTATTCGGACAATATCTTTGTTCACAGTAGCACCTCCATTTGGGTAATGCTTTAGTAAGCCCTAACTACAAAAAAAGGGCACAGAACCAGTATCTGATATCAGATCTGGTTTCTCGCCCTTTGAAGAATCAATTCTTTATGCATCCATTACACGAGCTCAATGATCGCCATTTCTGCACCGTCTCCACGGCGAGGTCCTAGCTTAAGAACACGTGTATATCCACCTTGGCGCTCTTCATAGCGTGGTGCAATGTCATCAAATAACTTTTGTACCGCATTAACGCCAGTCTCTTGGTCTGCTAATTCATTACGAATGAATGCAGCAGCTTGTCGACGGGCATGCAAATCACCACGTTTACCAAGTGTAATCATTTGATCCACTATCGAACGAAGTTCTTTTGCTTTAGGTACTGTTGTTTCAATGCGTTCGTTGATGATTAAGTCTGTCGCTAAATCACGGAACAATGCTTTACGGGCACTGCTATCACGACCTAATTTTCTGTATCCCATGAGAGTCCCTCCTTCTCAAGTCAAATTCTACGTATCAACTAGCCTAACTGATGAAAGGGAAAACTATTCTTCCTTGCGAAGACCTAAACCTAATTCACCAAGCTTCTCCTGAACTTCCTCAAGAGACTTTCTTCCCAGGTTACGCACTTTCATCATATCTTCTTCCGTTTTCTGAGTTAACTCTTGAACGGTATTTATGCCTGCACGTTTCAAACAGTTGTAAGAACGTACGGACAAGTCTAATTCCTCGATCGTCATTTCAAGCACTTTCTCTTTTTGGTCTTCTTCTTTCTCGACCATGATCTCTGCGTGTTGGGCTTGGTCTGTTAAGCCAACAAAAATATTTAAATGCTCAGTTAAGATTTTTGCGCCAAGGGATACTGCTTCTTCTGGACGAGTACTTCCATCAGTCCAAACATCTAACGTTAATTTGTCATAGTTTGTTATCTGTCCAACTCGCGTATTTTCCACTTGATAGTTTACACGGGCTACTGGCGTGTAAATGGAGTCAACTGGAATAACACCAATTGGAAGTTCATCTGATTTATTTCCTTCCGCAGGAACATATCCTCTGCCACGACTCGCTGTTACTTTCATATGAAATTGAGCTCCCTTTGAGAGAGTTGCAATATGAAGGTCAGGGTTTAAAACCTCCACATCACTGTCATGCATAAAATCTGCCGCAGTGACAACACCTTCTCCTTGCGCTTCAATTTCTAAAGTTTTTTCCTCTTCCGAGTAAATTTTCAGAGCGAGTTTTTTCAAGTTTAAAATGATAGACGTAACATCTTCAACTACCCCTTCAATGGTAGAGAACTCATGTAATACTCCATCAAATTGAACACTTGTTACTGCTGCGCCAGGAAGTGAGGATAATAGGATTCGACGGAGAGAGTTCCCCAACGTTGTTCCATACCCTCGCTCTAATGGTTCAACAACAAATTTTCCATACGATGCATCTTCTCTAATTTCAACCGCTTCAATCTTTGGCTTTTCTATTTCGATCATTTAAACAAACCCTCCTTCAAAACGTCGAAACCCCGGTTGAATCGATAGGTTCAACCGGAATCCCTCATTGGGCACATCCCGACCTGTCACGAAACCGTCAATACCTTACAAAGAGCCATTTTCGGCCATAGACTCTTAATCCATTATTGACAAGGGTATGGCCTTCCATACCTCTGATGCGACTATACTCTACGACGTTTTGGCGGACGGCATCCGTTATGTGGTACTGGAGTAACATCTTTAATCATGTTTACTTCTAAACCAGTTGCTTGAAGAGAACGAATTGCAGCTTCTCGTCCAGCACCAGGGCCTTTAACGGAAACTTCAACTGTCTTCATCCCATGCTCCATTGCTGCTTTAGCTGCAGTTTCAGCTGCAGTTTGTGCTGCGAATGGTGTGGATTTACGTGAACCTTTAAAGCCTAGTGCACCAGCACTTGCCCAAGATATCGCATTTCCACTAGTATCCGTAATCGTAACAATCGTATTATTAAAAGTAGAACGAATGTGCGCAATGCCGGATTCAATATTTTTACGTTGACGACGCTTTGAACGAGTCGTTTTCGGTTTAGCCATAATCGACAAATACCTCCTTTACTTCTTCTTGTTTGCTACTGTACGACGTGGACCTTTACGAGTACGTGCATTGTTCTTCGTTTTTTGCCCTCGAACAGGCAATCCACGACGATGACGGATACCACGGTATGAACCGATTTCGATTAGACGTTTAATGTTTAAGGAGATTTCACGACGAAGATCACCTTCCACCTTAAATGCATCAATCGCTTCACGGATCTTACCAAGCTCATCTTCTGTTAAGTCACGAACTCGAGTATCTTCAGATACACCTGCATTTTTTAGAATTTCACTAGCTCTTGAACGTCCAATTCCATAAACGTACGTTAAAGAAACGACAACTCGCTTGTCACGAGGAATGTCGACACCTGAAATACGTGCCATTGGTTTACACCTCCTGTGATTAACCTTGTTTTTGTTTGTGTTTAGGGTTTTCGCAAATTACCATGACGGTTCCTTTTCGGCGAATAACCTTACATTTTTCACATATTGGCTTGACTGACGGTCTTACCTTCATGATTTATACCTCCTTATGTTGCTGCGGAGTGACAATTTTTTTTGTTATTTATAACGATACGTGATTCGACCACGCGTTAAATCATACGGAGACAATTCTACAGTAACTTTATCACCTGGTAAAATGCGAATGAAGTGCATACGGATTTTACCAGAGACATGTGCCAAGATTTTATGTCCGTTTTCTAATTCGACGCGGAACATTGCATTTGGTAACGGCTCAATAACCGTACCTTCAACTTCGATTACATCTTCTTTGGCCATGAATTTACTCCCCTTCCTTCAGGAAATTATCATCTATATAAGTTGAAATTGCAAATCGCAATTTGGCATTGGTAACACGACCAGTTTCAACAATGCTATTTTTCACTTCCGAGGCATAGATGTCCAGCCGCTCAATATGCTGTATATTCTTCTTCTTTGCACGATCCACTTTCCGTTTATCCCCATCAGCGATTCGTACAAATCGAGAATCCAGTATTTCAATAACAAAAGCGTACTGTCCTTTGTCCCGTCCACTCAATATTCGCACAAGCTCTCCCACTTGCGGAATCGAATCCGGATCTTTCATTTAGTGACCACCTTCATCATTCGGTTTTTGTCAGTATTTCATATCCTTCATCTAGAATAGCAATGGTGTGTTCAAAATGGGCACACATTTTTCCATCAGTGGTCACTACCGTCCAATTATCCTTTAAGGTTCGAACATGTCGTGATCCAGCGTTAACCATTGGTTCAACAGCTAAAACCATACCTGGTTTAAGGCGTGGGCCTTTCCCTGGTGGTCCGAAGTGTGGAATCTGAGGGTCTTCATGAAGTTCTTGCCCTACCCCATGACCGACATATTCCCTTACTACAGAAAACCCGTATGCCTCCACATATGTTTGGATGGCATGAGATATGTTTGATAGCCTTTCTCCTGGTTTAGCTTCTGTAAGTCCTTTATATAACGAATTCTCTGTGACTTCAAGAAGCTTTTTACTTGCTTCGGATATTTCCCCGACTGGATAGGTCCATGCAGAGTCCCCATGATACCCATTATAGTTAGCGCCAATATCAATACTGATAATATCGCCTTCCTTGAGTACCCTTTTCCCTGGAATTCCGTGTACCAATTCCTCGTTTACTGAAGCGCAGATACTTCCAGTAAATCCATTATAGCCTTTAAAAGATGGAATCGCATCATGCTGGCGTATAATTTTATCCGCAATGCTGTCTAATTCCAAAGTTGTTATACCAGGCTTGATGTGTTTTTTAAGCTCCTGATGGGTTAAAGCAACTATTTGACCTGCAACACGCATAATTTCTAATTCTCTCGGCGTCTTACAAATAATCATTTATTGCTTCCTTTCAAGATAGCATCAAGATCTTCAAAAACTTCTTGAATGTCTTTATTCCCATTTAAGTTTCGAAGATAGCCCTTTTCATGATAGAAGTTTACCAATGGCTTTGTTTGCTCTAAGTTCACTTCTAACCGCTTTTCAACAGTCTCAGGCTTATCATCGTCTCGTTGTATCAGTTCGCTGCCATCTTTATCACATTTACCAGATACTTTCGGAGGGTTATAGATCTCATGATACGTTGCTCCGCATGTTGGGCATATCCAACGACCAGTCAGACGCTTAAATAAATCCTCTTTCGGTACTTCAATGTATAAAACATGATCCAACTGCCGATCAAGGTCTTCAAGCATTTCATCTAATGCGGACGCTTGTGCGACAGTCCTCGGAAAGCCGTCTAATAAGAATCCTTTTTTACAGTCATCATTACTAAGGCGCTCCCGAACGATACCAACAGTAACCTCGTCTGGGACAAGATTTCCTTTATCCATAAAAGCTTTAGCCTTAAGCCCAAGCTCTGTTCCATTTTTAATGGCAGTACGGAACATATCTCCTGTGGAAATATGTGGAATTCCGTATTTATTAACAATTTTCTCTGCCTGAGTTCCTTTACCAGCACCCGGAAGACCCATTAGGATTAAATTCATTCTCTACCCCTCCACCGTTTTAGTCAAGATCGAAAGCAAAGGGAGATAGTCTCCCTTTCAAATTATTTAATAAATCCTTTATAGGATCTTTGGATTAATTGGCTTTCAATCTGTTTCATCGTATCTAAAGCCACTCCAACAATAATCAGTAAACCCGTACCGCCAATTTGAACCGCTGGCGGAAGTCCTGCTAACTCCGTAAAGAAGACAGGGATTACAGAAACTGATGCTAGGAATAGCGCTCCGACGAATGTCAAACGATATAGGATTCGAGTGATATAAACCTGCGTCGTATGTCCGGGACGAATACCTGGAATATAACCGCCTTGTTTTTTCAAGTTCTCGGCCATTTGTTCCGGATTCACTTGGATAAATGTATAGAAGTACGTAAAACCAATGATTAACGCCGCATAGACGACAAGCCCAAATGGACGAGTATAATCAAAGTTTTGCGTTACCCATGTTGCAATAGTACTGTCATCTCCAATTAACCCTGCCACTGTAGGTGGGAAAATGAAGAGTGCCATTGCAAAGATTACTGGAATTACCCCGGCTGAGTTTACTTTTAATGGCAAGTGGGTTGATTGCCCCCCCTGCGGTTTCCCAGCAACTAATTTCTTAGCGTACTGCACTGGAATTTTACGTAATGCTTGTTGTACAAAAATTACTCCAACTGTAATTGCTAAAACAGCAAGTAAAAGTAAAACGATAATCACGATATTAATAAAAAGTTGATCCCCTGCTTCTTGGATTTTCGTAGCGTAAATTTGATTTACAGCTGTTGGAATTCCAGCAGCGATACCACCAAAGATCAAGATTGATATACCGTTTCCTACTCCCTTTGCAGTTATTTGTTCCCCTAACCACATAAGAAAAGCAGTACCTGCAGTTAATGTTAGTGCAATTAGTAAATAGGTTGGTATGGTTGGATTTGGTACGAGCCCTTGGAATATATTATTAAACCCAATGGACATTGCCAATGCTTGAAAAAATGCAATGACAATCGTACCGTACCTTGTCACTTGGGCAAGCTTTCTTCTACCTGCTTCCCCTTGTTTAGACCATTCAGCAAATTTAGGCACAACATCCATTCGTAAAAGCTGCACAATAATGGACGCTGTGATATACGGCATGATTCCTGTTGCGAATATCGAGAAATTTTCTAACGCTCCACCACCAAAGGTATTAAGGAAACCAAAGGCGTTCATTTCTCCTGCAAAATCCAAAATGTCGGCATCCACACCCGGAGCTGGGATATGGGCCCCAATGCGAAAGACGATGAGCATCGCTAAAGTGAAAAGAATCTTTGTTCTTAGATCACCTACACGCATGATATTGGAAATAGTTCGAAACATTAAACCACCTCAGTCGTTCCGCCGGCAGCCTCAATAGCTTCTTTTGCTGTTGTTGAAAACTTGTGAGCCTTGACTGTCAACTTGCGCTCAAGTGTTCCATTTCCAAGAATCTTGATTCCGTCTTTTTCGTTTTTCACAACACCAGTTTCGATGAGACGTTCTGGTGTAACTTCTGTACCGTCTTCAAAACGATTTAGTGTCTCTAAATTCACTACTGCATACTCAACTCGTGTAGGGTTTGTGAATCCTCTTTTTGGTAGACGACGGAAGATTGGCATTTGCCCACCTTCAAATCCTGGACGAACACCGCCCCCGGAACGGGAATTTTGTCCTTTGTGTCCACGACCAGCAGTTTTACCATTTCCAGAACCGATTCCGCGTCCTACGCGATTTCGTACTTTGCGTGAGCCTTCAGCAGGTTTTAATTCGTGAAGTTTCATGTTGGCACCTCCTCAACTGTTTATGAATTAAGCTTCTACTTCTTTAACACTGACGAGATGAGAAACTTTGTTTACCATACCGCGAATTGCTGCATTGTCCTCTTGAACGACAGTGTGATTCACTTTACGAAGACCTAAAGTCTTCACTGTGACACGTTGATCTTCTGGGCGTCCGATCAAGCTACGTGTGAGGGTGATCTCTAATTTCTTTGCCATGCCAATTCCCTCCTTAACCTAGCAACTCTTCTACAGATTTGCCGCGTAGTTTAGCTACGTCTTCTGGACTTTTTACTGCTTTTAGTCCTTCAATCGTTGCACGCACCATATTAATCGGGTTATTGGAACCTAATGATTTTGATAGGATATCACCAACACCAGCTAATTCTAATACCGCACGAACAGGACCACCGGCGATTACTCCAGTACCTTCAGATGCAGGCTTTAAAAATACGCTTCCTGCACCAAATTCCCCAGTAATCTGATGTGGAATAGTTGTGCCTTGAATAGGTACGCTAATTAAGTTTTTCTTTGCGTCCTCAATAGCTTTACGGATCGCTTCTGGTACTTCTAGGGCTTTCCCCATACCAAAACCTACATGTCCGTTTTTATCTCCAACGACAACCAATGCTGCAAAGCGGAAACGACGTCCACCTTTTACTACTTTAGCAACACGGTTTACCGTAACGACTCTCTCTTCAAGTTCCAATTTATTTGGATCGATACGCATGAATTTCCCTCCTTCTAGCCTTGATTAGAACTTCAGACCAGCTTCTCGGGCTGCATCCGCTAGTTCTTGCACACGACCGTGATATAAGTAACCGCCACGATCAAACACGATTTTTTCATGACCTTTTTCAAGGGCACGCTTTGCTACAAGTTCACCGACTTGGCGAGCTGCTTCTTTATTTCCGCCGTTTTCAAGTTTTAGTTCTTTATCTAAGCTTGAAGCACTCGCAATCGTAACGCCAGATACGTCATCGATTAACTGTGCATAAATTTGCTTATTAGAACGGAAAACATTCAAACGAGGACGTTCAGCAGTACCAGTGATCGAACGACGAACGTGTGCGTGTCTTTTCTTACGTACCGCGTTCTTATTTGTCTTAGTGATCATTGAACGTCAGTCCTTTCTTTCCGTTATTTACTATTTACCTGTTTTACCTTCCTTACGACGAACTCTTTCACCTTCGTAACGAATTCCTTTTCCTTTGTAAGGTTCAGGTTTTCTTACAGCGCGAATATTTGAAGCCAAGGCTCCCACTTTCTCTTTATCGATTCCTTTAACCGTAATTTTCGTGTTAGCAGGAACATCGATTTCAAGACCATCTTCAGGTGTGAATTCTACCTGGTGGGATAAACCAACGCTTAATACTAATTTATTACCAGTTTTGGTTGCTCTGTAACCTACACCTACTAATTCAAGGTTCTTTTCATAACCTTTCGTTACGCCTTCAACCATATTGTTGATTACGCTTCTAGTAGTACCATGAAGAGCACGATGTTCTTTATTGTCTGTTGGACGTTCACCAACGATTTGGTTATCTTCTTTCTTCACAATCATATCTGCGTGAAGAGTTCGATTCAATTCGCCCTTTGGTCCTTTAACTGTGATTTGGTTTCCTTCAATTTTCACATCAACCCCTGAAGGAAGTTCCACTGGTTTTAAACCAATACGAGACATGCCTTACACCTCCATTCTTCCAATCAACTTATTACCAAATGTAAGCTAATACTTCTCCTCCAACTTGTTGTTGGCGAGCTTCTTTATCAGTCACCATTCCATTAGATGATGAAATGATTGCAATTCCTAATCCTCCTAGTACGCGTGGAAGCTGATCAGCTTTTGCGTAAACTCGAAGTCCTGGTTTGCTTATTCTCTTAAGTCCAGTGATTACACGTTCATTGTTAGCACCGTACTTAAGGAAAATACGAAGGATACCTTGTTTGTTATCCTCAATATATTCAAAATCACGAATAAAACCTTCGCGCTTTAAAATGTCAGCTACTTCACGCTTAATTTTTGAAGCTGGAAGCTCCAAACTATTGTGTCGAACAGTATTCGCGTTACGAATACGTGTAAGCATATCAGCAATAGGATCTGTCATGACCATCGTATTTACCTCCTTCCCTATACGGAATTACCAGCTTGCTTTTTTAACACCCGGAATATGACCTTTGTACGCAAGTTCTCGGAAACAGATACGGCATAGCTTAAACTTCCGAATTACACTGTGCGGTCTTCCGCAGCGTTCACAACGAGTATATTCTTGCACTTGAAACTTCTTAGGTCGCTTTTGTTTAGCGATCATAGATTTCTTTGCCAAGTTAGTCACTCCTCCCTTTTAGCACGAGCTTATTTTTGAAACGGCATGCCCATTTGAGTGAGTAGTTCACGTGCTTCTTCATCAGAATTAGCTGTCGTTACAATAACGATGTCCATCCCGCGAACTTTATCAACTTTATCGTATTCAATTTCCGGAAAAATTAATTGTTCTTTTACTCCAAGTGTATAGTTACCTCGACCATCAAAGGCTTTTTTAGAAACCCCACGGAAGTCACGTACACGTGGTAAAGAAACACTCACTAGTTTATCTAAAAATGCATACATTCTCTCGCCGCGTAGTGTTACTTTTGCACCAATTGGCATTCCTTCGCGGAGTTTGAATCCTGCTATCGATTTCTTTGCTTTTGTAATTAAAGGTTTTTGACCAGAGATTGCTGAAAGCTCCTCAACAGCTTTATCTAAAACTTTTGAGTTTTGTACAGCATCACCAACACCCATGTTAACTACAATCTTTTCAACTTTAGGTACTTCCATTACAGAAGAATAATTGAATTTCTCAGTTAATGCAGGAACGATATCTTTTCTATATCTCTCTTGCAGACGATTCATTGAGTAGACCTCCTTTCAGCCACTGACGATTACTTATCTAAAACTGCGCCAGATTTTTTTGCAATTCTTACTTTTTTCCCGTTCTCCACTTTATACCCAACACGAGTTGGATCACCCGTCTTCGGGTCGATTGGCATCACGTTGGAAGCGTGAATTGGCGCTTCTTGATTTAGAATACCACCTTGTGGATTGGCTTGGGATGGTTTTGCGTGTTTCTTAACCAAATTTACGCCTTCCACTAATACACGAGATTGACTTGGGTATGCTTCAAGGATTTTACCTTCCTTGCCTTTGTCTTTCCCGGAGATTACTTTTACTGTATCTCCCTTTTTAACGTGTAATTTCGTTTGAGACATGAGGGCACCTCCTTAACACCTAAATTTCCGATCATTTTTATTATTAAAGTACTTCAGGAGCTAAAGATACGATCTTCATAAACTGATTATCACGTAATTCACGTGCAACCGGACCGAAGATACGTGTCCCACGCGGGCTCTTATCGTCACGTACAATAACCGCAGCATTTTCATCAAATTTAATGTATGATCCGTCTGGACGACGAACACCGCTCTTAGAACGTACGATTACCGCACGAACAACATCACCTTTCTTGACAACGCCACCAGGTGTTGCTTGCTTTACAGTACAGACGATGACGTCTCCAATGTTAGCAGTCTTTCTCCCTGTGCCGCCAAGAACTTTAATGCACAATACTTCACGTGCTCCTGAGTTATCAGCTACTTTTAATCGACTTTCTTGTTGAATCATAGTTCTTTACCTCCCTTCAGGTAACCAAAACTTCTACTACTATTAGATAATAACAGCCTCTTCTACTACTTCGACCAGACGGAATCGTTTATCTTTAGATAATGGACGAGTTTCCATAATTCTTACGATGTCGCCAGTTTTTGCTGTGTTTTCCTCGTCATGAGCCTTTAGCTTTTTAGAGTACTTAACACGCTTTCCGTAGAGTGAGTGTGTTTTATACGTTTCTACAACAACTGTGATCGTTTTGTCCATTTTGTCAGATACAACACGACCAGTATAGCTCTTGCGATTGTTACGTTCTGTCACTGTGCAGACCTCCTCTCAGAGTTAATCGTTAGTGATTCCTAATTCTCTTTCACGCAATACCGTTTTTGCACGAGCAATTGCTTTTCTAACTTCGCGGATACGGGCTGGATTATCTAACTGTCCAGTCGCAAGTTGAAAGCGAAGATTGAATAGCTCTTCTTTTAAAGATTTCGATTTTTGTTCGATCTCGGCAGTGGTAAGGTTGCGAATCTCATTAGCTCTCATTTGCGTCACCACCCACTTCTTCGCGTTTTACAAATTTAGTTTTAATCGGAAGCTTATGAGAAGCAAGACGCAAAGCTTCACGAGCAACTTCTTCTGATACTCCAGCTACTTCAAACATAATTTTCCCTGGTTTAACAACTGCTACCCATCCTTCTGGAGCACCTTTACCGGAACCCATTCGGACTTCTAACGGCTTTGCAGTATACGGTTTATCTGGGAAAATTTTAATCCATACTTTACCTCCACGTTTCATATAACGTGTCATAGCAATACGTGCTGCTTCGATTTGACGGTTAGTGATCCATGATGCTTCTAGTGCTTGTAGACCGAATTCTCCAAAGGCAACTTCTGTTCCACCTTTAGCACGGCCTCGCATTTTTCCACGGTGTTCGCGTCGGAATTTTACACGTTTAGGCATTAGCATGATTATTTTCCTCCTTCCTCTTGTTTCGTTCCTTTCGTTGGAAGGACTTCACCACGGTAGATCCACACTTTCACACCAAGCTTACCGTAAGTAGTATCTGCTTCTGCAGTACCATAATCGATATCAGCTCTTAAAGTGTGTAGTGGAACTGTCCCTTCGCTATAAGATTCAGAACGAGCAATGTCTGCTCCACCTAGACGACCAGATACTTGAGTTTTAATACCTTGAGCACCTGAACGCATTGTACGTTGAATAGCTTGCTTCATCGCACGGCGGAATGAGATACGATTTTCTAATTGACGAGCAATGTTGTCAGCAACTAAACGAGCATCCATGTCCGGAGACTTTACTTCGTTAATGTTGATGTGTACACGCTTGCCAGTTAATTGATTTAATGCTTTACGTAGTGCTTCTACTTCAGATCCACCTTTACCAATAACCATTCCTGGTTTTGCTGTGAAAATCGTTACGTTTACGCGGTTCGCTGCACGCTCGATTTCAACTCTGGATAAAGATGCTTCTTTAAGACGCTTTTCTAAGTACTCACGAATTTTAATATCTTCGTGCAGTAGATTAGCATAGTCTTTGTCGGAGTACCATTTTGACTCCCAGTCTTTAATGATACCGACACGAAGCCCTATTGGATTTACTTTTTGACCCACATTTATCCCTCCTTCTTTTCTGTAAGAACAACCGTAATATGGCTAGTACGTTTGTTGATTCGGCTCGCACGTCCCATAGCACGTGGACGGAATCTTTTTAAAGTAACACCTTCGTCAACATATACTTTACTGACCACTAAATTGTCAGGTTCCATTTCATAGTTATGCTCAGCGTTCGCGATGGCTGAATTTAATAGCTTTTCAACCACTGGTGAAGCTTTTTTCGGTGTGAGGCGTAGTATTGAAATTGCTTCTCCTACACCTTTTCCACGAATTAAGTCTACCACTAGGCGAACTTTACGAGGAGCAATGCGCACTTGTTTTGCAATTGCTTTTGCTTCCATGGAAAGTACCTCCCCTCTTTATTAACGTCGAGTTTTCTTGTCGTCTGCTGCATGCCCTTTATACGTTCTTGTTGGTGCAAACTCACCAAGTTTATGTCCAACCATATCCTCAGAAATATAAACCGGTACGTGTTTGCGACCGTCGTATACGGCGATTGTGTGACCGATGAATTCAGGGAAAATAGTAGAGCGGCGTGACCAAGTTTTAATTACTCTTCTATCATCATTAGCGCTCATTACTTCAACTTTCTTCATTAAATGTTCATCGACAAAAGGTCCTTTTTTTAAGCTACGACCCATGATTGTACCTCCCTTCGCGATTGTGCTACGGCCCTACTACAAGAGAACCGTAGTAAAATCACGTTATTTTTTGCGACGACGCACAATATATTTATCCGTGTCTTTGTTTTTCTTACGAGTTTTGTATCCAAGAGTTGGTTTACCCCATGGAGACATAGGTGATTTACGTCCGATTGGCGCACGACCTTCACCACCACCGTGTGGGTGATCAACTGGGTTCATAACAGAACCACGAACTGTAGGGCGCTTACCCATCCAACGGGATCGACCAGCTTTACCAATGTTAACAAGTTCATGTTCTACGTTACCTACTTGACCGATAGAAGCGCGGCAAGTTGATAAGATTAAGCGTGTTTCACCAGAACCTAATCTTACAAGAACATATTCCCCTTCTTTACCTAACAATTGAGCTTCTGCTCCAGCAGATCGGACAAGTTGCCCACCTTTACCTGGTCTTAACTCAATATTGTGAAGAATTGTACCAACTGGAATGTCTTTTAATTGTAATGCATTACCAACTTTAATATCCGCATCTTTTCCAGACATGATTTCCATGCCCACTTTAAGACCTTTCGGTGCAATGATGTAACGTTTCTCACCATCAGCATAGTTAATTAATGCAATATTAGCAGAACGGTTAGGATCATATTCGATCGTAGCAACGCGCCCTGGAATTCCATCTTTGTCACGCTTGAAATCAATAACACGATATTGACGCTTATGCCCACCACCTTGGTGACGTACAGTCAAACGACCTTGGTTGTTACGGCCGCCTTTACTTTTCAACGGCTCAAGAAGTGACTTTTCTGGTTTGTCAGTCGTTAGGTCTTGAAAGTCTAACGTCGTCATACCACGTCGACCGTTTGTGGTTGGTTTATACTTTTTAATAGGCATCAGCTTTTCCCTCCTTCTCTAAAAAACTTTTTACACACCCTCAAAGAATTCTAAGTCTTTGCTCTCCGGTGTTAGTTGTACAATGGCTTTTTTGCGCTTGGCAGTATAGCCTGTATGACGTCCGAAACGACGGAATTTACCTTTGTAGTTCATTGTGTTTACTTTCGTCACAGAAACTCCAAAAATCTCTTCCACTGCATTTTTAATTTGAGTCTTATTAGCTCTTGGGTCCACTTCGAAAGTGTACTTCTTTTCAGCCATAAGGTCCGTGGAACGTTCAGTGATTACGGGGCGCTTAATGATATCGCGAGCATTTGCCATTATGCAAGCACCTCCTCTACCTTTTTCACAGCATCTTGTGTAATGATTAAATGATCATAGTTTAATACGTCAAGAACATTAACACCGTCTGCAGTGATAAATTTTACACCAGGGATGTTTCTCGCGGATAAAGCAACAGTATCATTGTAATCTGCAGTAACAACTAGTGCTTTTTTCTCCACAGAAAGTCCGTTAAGAACACTTAACATTTCTTTCGTTTTAGGAGCTTCTAAAGTCAATCCTTCCAAAACGCGAATTTCATCTGCATTCACTTTGGAAGAAAGAGCAGACCTTAACGCCAAACGACGTTGTTTTTTCGGTAAATTATAGTTATAACTACGTGGTTGTGGTCCAAATACTACTCCACCGCCAACCCATTGAGGTGAACGGATTGATCCTTGCCGCGCACGACCTGTTCCTTTTTGTCGCCAAGGCTTACGTCCGCCTCCGCGAACATCTGAACGACCTTTAGTAGCATGAGTACCTTGTCGTTGAGATGCTTGTTGCATCACAACAGCGTCAAATAGAACACTTTCATTAGGTTCGATACCGAACACGCTGTCTGATAGTTCAATATCGCCTACTTGTGAGCCAGTTTGATTGTACAAAGTAACTTTAGGCATCTGGGCTCCTCCTTTCCTTCTCGATCTTATTCAGCTGCTTTTACTGCAGATTTTACGGTAACGTAGCTTTTTCTAGCTCCTGGTACGTTCCCTTTCACTAACAGTAAGTTGCGCTCTGTATCAACACGTACGATTTCTAGATTTTGAATAGTCACTTGCTCTCCACCCATTCGGCCAGGTAATGCTTTACCTTTTAGAACGTGGTTAGGGTCAACTGGACCCATTGAACCAGGACGACGGTGATAACGGGAACCGTGGGACATTGGTCCACGAGATTGGTTATGACGCTTGATTGAACCAGCGAATCCTTTACCTTTTGAAGTTCCTGTCACATCAACGATGTCACCTGTTGCAAATGTATCTACTTTGACTTCTTGACCAATTTCATAATCCGCTGCTGTAACACCACGGAATTCCTTAACGAAGCGCTTAGGGTTTGTCTTCGCTTTTTCTGCATGACCTTTTGCAGGTTTTGTGAACTGAACCGGTTTTTTGTCGGCAAATCCTAATTGAATTGCATCGTAACCTTCTCCTTCAACTGTTTTCCTTTGAAGAACTACGTTAGGCTCCGCTTCGATTACAGTTACCGGAATAACCTCACCGTTTTCAGCAAAAACTTGAGTCATACCTAATTTTCTACCTAAGATTCCTTTGGCCATGAGTCACACCTCCTATTAATTCAATAAATTTTCATGTATTATAACTTGATTTCGATATCTACACCGGATGGCAGATCTAATCGCATTAAAGCATCCACAGTTTGTGGAGTTGGGTTAACGATGTCGATCAAACGCTTATGAGTTCTCATTTCGAACTGTTCACGAGAATCTTTGTACTTATGAACCGCACGAAGGATCGTGTAGATGGATTTTTCTGTAGGTAGTGGAATCGGTCCAGCTACTGTTGCACCTGAACGTTTTGCCGTTTCTACAATTTTCTCCGCAGATTGATCCAAGATTCTGTGATCATACGCTTTTAATCGAATGCGAATTTTCTGTTTTGCCATTTTATTACCTCCTTTTTCGCCCATTTTTGGAAATAGACTTGCTCCCCGAAAATATCCTCCACACCACCCATGGCAAAGGGGCCGGGTGTGTCAGCAACCTTCCGGATCGTAGCCTGTCAGTGACCAACATTCAACATTATACAAAAAACAATAGCCTAATGCAAGAGTTTTATGCATAATATTTTCTTTTTCACACTTTTTCTATTATACATGTGCCAGTTAGTGTTTTCAACCTGTATTTTTGGTATTTAACAGGATTCTAACAGAGAATTATATCCAGTTTTTGAATTGTGTCCATTTTGGAACGGCGAACGCTAGTTTTTATGGATTTTGTCTTTTGTAAATACCCTGTTAAGTTGTCGATTCCTTCTATATATAGACAGTTATTTCATAATTTAAACTTTTTATGTCTTAAGGAATGGGGATAATTCTGCAAATGCAATAGGTGATAGTGCGGTTGGTTTCACGCATTGATTTGATGTGATGGACTATGGTTTTATTTTGGTCTCACACATCTCATCTCTCATCTCAAGCACAACCCAAACCGTATAAGGTATGTAGGGAGTTCCCCAAATGTGCATAGGAGTAGAAATTCTGTTTTTTAATCGGTACTTTGCAAAGGATATTATAGCAGGACGAGCTTTTTCCTAGATAAAATTAAAAGGATACCTTATTTTTCAATAGGAAGGTAGTAAATGGTATATTTCCTCTGCCCTGTTGATGGCAGCCTCATAGAGGCAAGAATCTTTTGGGCAACTGATCTTGATGGTAAATGTAGAAATTCACGTAATTGACCATTTGTAATTTCCCTACCATATAATAAGGAAAAATCTCTTATTGCTTCGAGATGAGCATCTGAGGATTTGTGATTACATTTCGGGCATACCCAAATTCCATTAAATCTCTTCATGGAAAAACTTTCACAGTTATTGCACTTTACTCCTTTTATAATGGATTTATTGGGTATTTGAAATTGGTTTAAATAATCTGGGTCTTCCGGTACGTTGTATTTACATAATAACTTTGATAATTTATTTAAATCTTTGCTTGTGTAAATTTCCATTTCATAAGTAAATAGTAGTGAGTCAATTTTAGATAAAATTTCTGGGGCCTTAAGTAATCTATTGAGGAAGGGATAGTTTGCGGGAGGGGTTTCCAGAACGACATTTCGATTAGTAAAAACTACGAGGGACTTAATGGAAATAGCAGGATACTTCATTTTTTTCAGCCATGCCTTAAACCTTTTTTCCTGAAGTGATATTTGTAAAACTGGGTCTGAGTATACATTACGCCTTCCTTTATTCAATTGTATAAACTGCTTGAAGCAACTGTCGATTGTTATATATCCTGTCCAATATTTCGAATCCATTATTAGTATGAAGTATTTGGTTAATAGTATAGCATCCATTTGAAAATAGCCATTATCGTCTTTTAGTCTAATATTGTTCAAAACGAGAAAATCATCTTGGGTTAGAAATCTTAAATAATACTCTAATTTTAGTTCTCCTTCATATCCAGCTAGTTCTTTGTTTAAGATGTCGTTAAGTAAATCACGTTGTGGGAGATTATGTGGCGTGCGTGAAAGCAAAACTTCCAATTTTTGAATCTTCCTGGATTTTTTCGCTTTCTTTTTGATCATCTTTGTCACTTCCTCTATTTAGTTTTTAGTTGTTTTGAGTTGAGAATCAATTTGAGATAATCTTGGTTCAGATGGGAGAAGTTGATTTATTGTTGATGAATTTAATTGAAAGGGGAAAGGGGTGAATTGCTTGTGTGAAAATCTTTTAATCAATCGGCAGGCAGAAATTGGGGTGATATGATTCAATTTATGTGATATTTAGGTTCCCGGGGAAACTAAGTGGCTTTATCTAACCTATTTATACCAGATATCATATGAGATGTCATCATAAATTTTGTCTAAATTTGTAATTTAGGGGCTGATTTGTTTAAAAGAGCTCTTTATGGTGCCAGTCGAAGGGTTCTATGCGCCAATTATGAGGGGTTATGCGCCGGATACAGGGGCGTATGCGCCAGATTCAGGGGCGTATGCGCCGGATTCAGGGGCGTATGCGCCACGTCCATATTCCCGCCATTTTCCTGCCATATTCCTGCCATATTCCCGCCATATTACCACCTGCAAAAATCCACTCCTACAATAATTCCAAAACAAACACCAAATCCCCCCCAATAAAACCACTTTTCTCACAACTTTAGAACAAAAAAACACCTTGGGATAATCATATCCCAAGGTGTTTTTGATCAATTAATTACTCTTGAATAGATGCAACAACGCCGGCACCAACAGTACGTCCACCCTCACGGATAGAGAACTTAGTACCTTCTTCGATAGCGATTGGAGAGATTAACTCAACAGTCATTTCTACGTTGTCACCAGGCATAACCATTTCTACACCGTCTGGTAGGTTACAAATACCTGTTACGTCAGTGGTACGGAAGTAGAACTGCGGACGGTAGTTAGTGAAGAATGGAGTGTGACGTCCACCTTCTTCTTTTGAAAGAACATAAACTTCAGCTTTGAACTTAGTATGTGGAGTGATTGTTCCTGGCTTAGCAAGTACTTGTCCACGGTTTACTTCATCACGAGATACACCACGAAGTAAAGCACCAATGTTGTCTCCAGCTTCAGCATAGTCAAGAAGTTTACGGAACATCTCTACACCAGTACAAGTTGTTTTCTTTGGCTCTTCAGTAAGACCAATGATTTCAATCTCGTCACCAACGTTTAATTGTCCACGCTCCACACGACCAGTAGCAACTGTTCCACGACCAGTGATTGAGAAAACATCCTCAACAGGCATCATGAATGGCTTATCTTTGTCACGTTCTGGAGTTGGGATGTAGCTATCAACAGCGTCCATTAATTCAAAGATTTTTGCAGCATACTCTTCGTCTCCTTCAAGAGCTTTAAGAGCAGAACCAGCGATTACAGGAATATCATCACCAGGGAAGTCGTACTCAGAAAGAAGGTCACGTACTTCCATTTCTACTAACTCAAGAAGTTCTTCGTCGTCTACCATGTCAACTTTGTTTAAGAAAACAACGATGTAAGGTACACCTACTTGACGAGATAAAAGGATGTGCTCACGAGTTTGTGGCATTGGACCATCAGCAGCAGATACTACTAGGATAGCTCCGTCCATTTGTGCAGCACCAGTGATCATGTTTTTAACATAGTCTGCGTGTCCTGGGCAGTCCACATGTGCATAGTGACGTGCGTCAGTTTCGTACTCAACGTGAGCAGTTGAGATTGTGATTCCACGCTCACGCTCTTCTGGAGCACCGTCAATTTGGTCATAAGCCATTGCAGTACCTTTACCAGATTTCTTGTGTAATACAGTAGAGATTGCAGCAGTTAATGTAGTTTTACCATGGTCAACGTGTCCAATTGTACCAATGTTGGCATGTGTCTTGGAACGATCAAATTTTTCCTTACCCATGTTTAATTCCTCCTTATATTGAGAAAAGTTTTTTATTTTTAGGAAGAAAGGCGTTAGGCCAATGTCCTTTTTACCTTTCTTAGCTTACAACAAAATTAAGCAGCAGACAATATTTCTCTATTATCTACCTTGATTTTTCTTAATAATTTCTTCACCGACACTCTTAGGAACTTCTTCATAGTGATCGAAATGCATCGTGTACTGACCACGACCTTGAGTATTCGAACGTAATGAAGTTGCGTAACCAAACATTTCAGCAAGCGGCACCATCGCTTTAACGATTTGTGCATTTCCTCGGGCATCCATTCCTTCCACACGTCCACGACGGGAAGTAATGTCACCCATGATGTCACCCATATATTCTTCAGGGATAACAACTTCTACTCTCATGATTGGCTCAAGTAATACAGGCTTACATTTGTTTTTCGCTTCTTTCAATGCCATAGAGGCTGCGATCTTAAACGCCATTTCATTGGAGTCAACATCGTGATAAGAACCGTCATACAATTTAGCCTTAATGTCGATAATTGGGAATCCAGCTAAAAGACCGTTATCTAATGAATCTTCTAATCCAGCTTTTACTGAACCGATATATTCACGAGGTACAACCCCACCGACAACAGCATCTTCAAATTCAAAACCTGCACCTTCTTCATTTGGAGTAAACTCTATCCAAACATGACCGTATTGACCACGACCACCCGATTGACGTACAAATTTACCTTCACATTTTGCCGCTTCTCGGATTGTTTCACGATAGGATACTTGAGGTGCACCAACATTTGCTTCCACTTTGAATTCACGTTTCATACGGTCAACGATGATATCTAAGTGAAGCTCACCCATACCAGCAATAATCGTTTGTCCTGTTTCTTCATCAGTATGTGTACGGAACGTTGGATCTTCTTCCGCAAGCTTCGCTAAAGCCATACCCATTTTATCTTGGTCTGCCTTAGATTTAGGCTCTACAGATAATGAGATAACCGGCTCTGGGAATTCCATAGATTCAAGAATAACAAGATTCTTTTCATCACATAAGGTATCTCCAGTGGAAGTTTCTTTTAACCCAACTCCTGCTGCAATATCCCCAGAGTAAACAGTTGAAATCTCTTCACGATGGTTCGCGTGCATTTGTAGGATACGTCCCATACGTTCACGCTTACCTTTCGTTGAGTTAACAACATATGAACCTGAGTTTACTGTACCTGAATATACACGGAAGAAAGTTAGTTTTCCTACAAATGGGTCTGTCATTACTTTGAATGCCAACGCAGAGAATGGCTCTTCATCGTTTGAATGACGGATAACTTCTTCTTCGCTATCAGGTAGCACACCTTTAATTGAAGGTACGTCAGTTGGAGCTGGTAAGTAATCAATAACTGCATCCAACATTAATTGAACACCTTTATTTTTAAATGCGGAACCACAAATTACTGGGTAGAAATCAACATTAATTGTTCCTTTTCGGATGGCAGCTTTCAGTTCTTCAACTGTCACTTCTTCACCTTCAAGGTATTTCATCATTAGATCTTCATCTAATTCCGAAACAGCTTCAACTAATTTATCATGATATTCTTCCGCTTGTGCTTTATACTCTTCAGGAATTTCACGTGCATCTGTACGTGTTCCTAAATCGTCTTCATAGAAATATGCTTTCATTTCAACGAGGTCAATAATTCCCTCGAAATCATCTTCTGCACCAATTGGTAATTGAATTGCATGTGCATTAGCACCTAGGCGATCATGCAAAGTACCTAAAGAGTAGATGAAGTCAGCACCAATTTTATCCATTTTATTAACAAATACAACTCGTGGTACTCCATAAGTTGTTGCTTGGCGCCAAACTGTTTCAGTCTGAGGTTCAACACCAGATTGAGCGTCTAGAACAGCTACCGCACCATCAAGTACACGAAGAGAACGTTCTACTTCAACTGTAAAGTCTACGTGCCCTGGTGTATCAATGATATTTACTCGATACCCTTTCCATTGTGCAGTTGTTGCCGCAGATGTAATTGTGATCCCACGTTCTTGCTCTTGCTCCATCCAGTCCATCTGGGAAGCACCTTCGTGAGTCTCACCAATCTTATGAATACGCCCTGTGTAGAAAAGAACTCGTTCTGTCGTTGTTGTTTTACCAGCATCAATGTGCGCCATGATACCAATATTACGAGTTTTTTCTAAGGAGAATTCTCTAGCCATTGGTAATTTTCTCCTTCCTATGTGAAGAGTTATATTTATGGGAGAAAACAGTCAAAGGGATACCCTAAGACTGTGTCCCGAATGCTTTCAGAGCACAGACTTATGCCGTCACTCTGGTTTTACCAACGATAATGAGCAAATGCTTTGTTCGCTTCAGCCATACGATGTGTATCTTCACGCTTTTTCACAGCTGCACCAGTGTTATTTGCTGCATCTACGATTTCATTAGCTAAACGCTCTTCCATCGTTTTTTCACCACGAAGGCGCGCATAACTTACTAACCAACGAAGTCCTAAAGTCGTACGACGTTCAGGTTTAACTTCGATCGGTACTTGATAGTTAGCACCACCAACACGACGAGCTTTAACTTCAAGAACTGGCATAATATTCTTTAATGCTTGTTCGAATACTTCTTGTGGATCATTACCAGTACGTTCTTGTACTAATTCAAAAGCTTTATATAGAATTGTTTGAGCAACACCTCTTTTTCCATCAATCATGATGCGGTTGATCAAACGAGTTACTAGCTTCGAGTTATAAACTGGATCAGGCAGAACATCTCTGCGAGGTACAGGTCCTTTACGAGGCATGAGTTTCCCTCCTTTCACAAATTAAAAACCAAAATTTATCATTGTAATTCACTAATTACTTAGCTTTTTTAGGTCTCTTCGTACCGTATTTAGAACGGCCTTGCATACGGTTTTCAACCCCGGCAGTATCTAACGCTCCACGTACAATATGGTAACGTACCCCCGGTAAGTCTTTTACCCGTCCACCACGAATCAAGACAACACTGTGCTCTTGAAGGTTGTGTCCGATACCAGGAATATATGCAGTTACCTCGATTCCATTTGTTAAACGAACACGGGCATATTTACGAAGTGCTGAGTTCGGTTTTTTAGGAGTCATAGTACCTACACGAGTACAAACACCACGTTTTTGTGGAGAGCTTAAGTCCGTTTGAACTTTTTTGAAACTGTTATAGCCTTTATTCAAAGCTGGCGAGTCAGACTTTTGAGTCTTTGTTTGACGACCTTTACGTACTAATTGATTAATAGTAGGCATCCTTGTTTCCTCCTTCCTATCCAATGATTTGTAGTCCACTGGTCCAGGTGGTTCATAAATGTGTAAAAGGAAAGTTTTTGCCATGGTTCAGGCCGTGACAAAAACTTTATTTTTTACTTTTTAATCGCTACAGTCGCTGCACTAACTTCGATCCCACAAGCTTTTCCAAGCTTTTTCATAGAATCCACTTTAGACCATGGAACTTCTATTTTTTCTGCTAAGGTTATAACCTTTTGCAAAACTCTAGGATCTGCATCTTCTGCGACGATGATTTCTTTAACCTGCTTATCTTCCAGTGCTTTAAGCGTCTGTTTCGTGCCAACGACTTTGTTCGTTGCCTGCACTACTTTTTCATAAGACATCTTTCATCCTCCAAAGCATCAGGTATTTGGCACACTTAGATATATTACCACCGTGATGTTTTTGTGTCAACAATGAATTTCAACAAATTTTGTTATTCTTGAATGACAGCATTTTCAAACTGCTCATGCTCTACCATCGTCTCGTCAACTTTCGTGGCAGATATTTTTCGGTACCGCTGCATTCCTGTGCCAGCTGGAACAAGCTTTCCGATGATAACATTCTCTTTAAGACCTACCAACTCATCTTTCTTTCCTTTTATGGCAGCATCTGTTAATACTCGTGTTGTTTCTTGGAACGATGCTGCAGATAAGAACGAGTCAGTTTCAAGGGATGCTTTTGTAATCCCAAGTAGAACTGGTCTTCCTGTTGCTGGTAGACCTCCCCTAAGGAGGATATCGCGATTGGCATCATTGAATTGATGAACTTCCACAAGGGAACCTGGTAGTACTTTTGTATCCCCAGCATCAACCACACGAATTTTCCGGAGCATCTGGCGGACCATTACTTCCACGTGTTTATCACCAATTTCTACCCCTTGCATACGATATACTTTTTGTACTTCTCGAAGTAGGTATTCTTGAACACCTTGTACTCCTGATACAAGTAAGAGTTCTTTTGGATCGATAGACCCTTCCGTTAATACTTGCCCTGGAAGAACGTTTTGACCCACTTCTGCTTTCAACCTTGAACCATAAGGAGCTGTATAACTTCTTGTTTCAATTGCTCCCTGAACCACGATTTCCTTCCGTTCACTGACTTCTTTGATTTCGGAAATTGTTCCTTCAATCTCTGAAATAACAGCTTGACCTTTCGGATTTCTGGCTTCAAATAGCTCTTGAATACGAGGTAAACCTTGAGTAATATCATCCCCTGCTACCCCACCTGTATGGAACGTACGCATAGTTAACTGAGTACCCGGTTCACCAATAGATTGGGCTGCAATGATACCAACTGCTTCCCCAACCTCGACCTCTGCTCCCGTGGCAAGGTTACGTCCATAGCAATTTTTACAGACACCATGTTTTGTATCACATGTAAATGCAGATCGGATAACAACAGTTGTAACTCCAGAATCTTCAATGACTTTAGCTGTATCCTCATTAATCTGATCATTTCGCTTTATTATCACTTCTTTAGTTTCTGGGTGATAAACTGTTTCATGTACTACACGACCCACTAAACGGTCATATAACGGTTCAATTACTTCATTACCTTCCGTAATTGCAGCAACCTTCAGCCCGCGGTCTGTTCCACAGTCATCCTCACGGACAATGACATCTTGTGCGACGTCAACAAGACGTCTTGTTAAATAACCTGAGTCAGCTGTTTTTAATGCTGTATCAGCAAGTCCTTTACGGGCTCCATGTGTTGAGATAAAGTACTCTAATACGGTTAACCCTTCACGGAAACTTGATTTGATCGGAAGTTCGATAATACGTCCAGATGGGTTTGCCATTAATCCACGCATCCCGGCAAGTTGAGTAAAGTTAGATGCGTTACCACGTGCACCAGAGTCACTCATCATGAAGATTGGGTTCGTTCGGTCAAGGGTACCCATAAGTTTTTCTTGAATTCGATCTTTTGCCGAGCTCCAAACCTCAATAACTTTATCATATCGTTCTTCTTCTGTAATCAAACCACGTCGGAACTGCTTTAATATACGTTCTACTTTAATTTCTGCCTCATCTAAAATCTCTTTCTTTTCCTTTAGTACCACAATATCAGCTACACCAATGGTGATACCGGCTTTTGTGGAATAATGGAAACCGAGATCTTTCATCTTATCTAGCATGACAGATGTTTCAGAGACTTTAAATTTCTTGAATACTTGGGCAATAATATCCCCTAAGAAACCTTTCTTAAATGGCAAAACAACATCACGTTCCTCAAACGTCTGCTTCACGTTAGCTGTCATTGGAACGATATACTTATCAGGCGTTTCCACTTCGAGGTTAAAGGATGTAGGTTCATTTACATAAGGGAACGTCTCCGGTAAAATTTCATTAAAAATGATCTTACCTACTGAAGTTAAGAGAAGTTTCCCTTCATGTTCCTCTTTAAAGTTTGTTTTACCAACAGAGGAAACCGGCACTGCAATTCGTGTATGAAGATGTACATACCCATTACGATAAGAAGTTAAAACTTCATTCGGGTCTTTGTAGATATTCCCTTCCCCTACAGAACCTTTTCTCTCTAGGGTTAAATAATAGTTTCCTAAAACCATATCCTGAGATGGTGTAACAACTGGTTTTCCATCTTTAGGATTCAAGATATTCTGTGCAGCAAGCATTAGTAGACGGGATTCAGCTTGTGCCTCTGCTGACAGAGGAACGTGAACGGCCATTTGGTCTCCATCGAAGTCTGCGTTGTACGCAGTACAAACAAGAGGATGTAATTTGATGGCACGGCCTTCCACAAGTGTTGGTTCAAATGCTTGGATTCCTAGTCTGTGTAACGTTGGTGCACGGTTTAACAATACTGGGTGCTCACGAATTACTTCCTCTAAGACATCCCATACTTCCGGTTGAACGCGCTCTACTTTTCGTTTTGCACTCTTAATATTATGAGCCAAGCCTTTACTCACAAGTTCTTTCATTACAAATGGCTTAAAGAGTTCTAATGCCATTTCCTTTGGAAGACCGCACTGATACATTTTTAAATGGGGACCTACTACGATAACTGAACGGCCAGAGTAGTCCACACGTTTACCTAAAAGATTCTGACGGAAACGTCCTTGCTTTCCTTTCAACATGTGTGAAAGAGATTTAAGTGGGCGATTCCCCGGACCTGTAACAGGACGACCACGTCTTCCGTTATCAATTAAGGCATCAACAGCTTCTTGAAGCATCCTTTTCTCATTTTGAACAATGATGTTCGGTGCTCCTAAATCTAATAAACGCTTTAAACGGTTGTTTCTGTTAATTACACGACGATAAAGATCGTTTAAGTCTGAAGTGGCAAATCGCCCGCCGTCTAACTGGACCATCGGTCGTAATTCAGGAGGGATTACCGGTAGTACATCAAGAATCATCCATGCAGGATTATTACCAGAATTACGAAATGCTTCTAGCACCTCTAAACGTTTAATTGCTCTTGTTCGTCGTTGCCCTTGTGCAGTGACAAGCTCTTCTTTTAACATATTAACTTCTTTATCCAAGTCAATATCCTGTAATAGTTTACGGATCGCTTCCGCACCCATTTGTGCCGTAAAAGAACGCCCATATTTTTCACGGTAGGCACGATATTCTTTTTCGGAAAGAAGTTGTTTTAATTCTAAAGGAGTATCTCCTGCTTCTGTAACCACATAAGAAGCAAAGTAAATAACTTCCTCCAAGGATCTTGGTGACATATCTAATACAAGACCCATTCGGCTAGGAATCCCTTTAAAATACCAAATGTGGGATACTGGGGCAGCTAATTCAATGTGCCCCATCCGCTCACGACGAACTTTCGCCCGAGTAACTTCCACTCCACAGCGATCACAAACAACACCTTTGTATCGAACTCGTTTATACTTTCCGCAATGGCACTCCCAATCCTTTGTGGGACCAAAAATTCTTTCGCAGAATAAACCATCTTTTTCCGGCTTCAATGTTCTATAGTTAATTGTTTCAGGTTTCTTAACCTCACCTCTGGACCAAGAACGAATCTTATCCGGTGATGCAAGGCCGATTTTCATATACTCAAAGTTATTAACATCTATCAAGGGGCTAACCTCCCTTTCAGCATTCAAGTTCTCCCATTAACCGTTCGATTCATTTGTTTCAAGGTTCAAGTTTAACTTGTCATTCCCTTGTTCTTCCTCATCATCCAACTCTAGTAACTCGATTTCTTCTTCATTGCTTGAGAGCATTTTAACATCCATACCTAAGCTTTGAAGTTCCTTGATAAGAACCTTGAATGATTCAGGAACACCAGGTTCTGGTACATTCTCACCTTTAACAATCGCTTCATATGTTTTCACACGTCCAACAACATCATCAGATTTGACAGTTAATATTTCCTGTAATGTATAGGCTGCACCATATGCTTCTAATGCCCATACCTCCATCTCACCGAAACGTTGACCACCAAATTGAGCTTTACCACCTAGCGGCTGTTGCGTAACTAGGGAGTAAGGTCCTGTTGAACGGGCATGTAATTTATCATCAACCATGTGTGCGAGCTTAATCATATACATAATACCCACAGAAACACGATTATCAAACGGTTCTCCTGTTCGACCATCATATAGTACGGTTTTTCCGTCACGGGCCATCCCTGCTTCGGAAATGGTACCCCAAACATCCTCTTCTCGGGCTCCATCAAATACAGGACTTGCTACGTGAATCCCTAACCTTCTTGCAGCCATCCCAAGGTGAAGCTCTAATACTTGCCCAATGTTCATACGAGATGGTACACCAAGAGGGTTTAACATGATATCGATTGGCGTTCCGTCAGGTAAATATGGCATATCCTCTTCTGGAAGAATCCTGGAAATTACACCCTTGTTTCCGTGACGACCAGCCATTTTATCTCCTTCGTGAATCTTTCTCTTTTGCACGAGATAGACACGGACTAGTTGGTTAACTCCAGGAGGAAGCTCATCTCCGTCTTCCCGATTAAACACTTTTACATCAAGGACAATCCCATCTCCACCATGTGGTGCTCGTAATGATGTATCACGGACTTCGCGGGCTTTTTCACCAAAGATAGCGTGAAGTAGACGTTCCTCTGCTGTTAGTTCAGTTACCCCTTTAGGAGTTACTTTACCAACGAGAATATCCCCGTCTTTTACTTCTGCACCAACACGAATAATTCCACGTTCATCTAGGTTTTTTAATGCATCTTCCCCAACGTTTGGAATGTCGCGGGTAATCTCTTCCGGTCCAAGCTTTGTATCTCGAGCTTCAGATTCGTATTCTTCAATATGAACAGATGTATAAACATCATCTTTTACTAAGCGTTCACTAAGGATAATCGCATCCTCGTAGTTATAACCTTCCCAAGTCATAAAGCCAACCATAACATTTTGACCAAGGGCCATTTCTCCCAATTCCATCGAAGGACCATCGGCAAGAATTTCTCCCTTTGTCACAATGTCACCTTCACTCACGATCGGACGCTGATTATAACAAGTTCCTTGATTGGACCGTTCGAACTTCTGAAGGTTATATCTCACAACATCCCCTTCCACATCTCGGCCATCAATTTCTTCAATTTGTCTAATTTGGACATACTTTGCTGTTACCCTTTCCACACGGCCTTTCACTTTCGAAACTACCGCTGCACCAGAGTCCTTCGCAGAAACATATTCCATCCCAGTCCCCACTAAAGGTGCTTCTGGCTTCAACAATGGAACTGCTTGACGTTGCATGTTCGCACCCATTAGAGCACGGTTTGAGTCATCGTTTTCTAAGAAAGGGATACACGCAGTCGCAGCAGAAACAACTTGCTTAGGTGATACATCCATGTAGTCCACTCGATCACGGGGGACAATGATGTTTTCCCCACGGAATCTACAGATTATATTGTCATTAGAGAAAGCACCATTTTCATCAAGTTTTGCATTTGCCTGGGCAACGACATAATTATCTTCTTCATCAGCAGTTAAGTAATCAATTTGGGCACTAACCCGACCTGTTTCGTGGTCAACTTTACGATATGGAGTCTCCATAAATCCAAACTCGTTGACTTTTGCATAACTGGATAAAGAGTTAATAAGACCAATGTTCGGCCCCTCTGGTGTTTCAATCGGACACATGCGACCATAGTGGGAATAATGAACGTCTCGAACTTCAAAACCAGCACGTTCACGCGTCAATCCACCAGGCCCAAGCGCAGAAAGTCGACGTTTATGTGTTAACTCCGCTAAAGGATTCGTTTGATCCATAAACTGAGATAGTTGTGAACTCCCAAAAAACTCTTTTATAGATGCAATAACAGGTCTAATATTAATCAATGCCTGTGGTGTAATTACATTGGCATCTTGGATAGACATACGTTCACGTACTACATGTTCCATTCTAGATAAACCAATACGGAATTGATTTTGCAATAACTCACCGACCGAACGGAGTCGACGATTTCCTAAGTGGTCAATGTCGTCTGTATTTCCTACTCCATGTAACAAATTGAAGAAGTAGTTAATGGATGCAAGGATATCTGCGGGTGTTATATTCTTAATTCCTTTTTCGACCACACCATTACCGATTACTCTAATTGGTTGTTCACTTGAACCATCAGGGTTGTGGATTAAAATCGATTGCATTTCCACTTCCTCGTCTTCCACAACTCCACCATGAAGGGTGTAGTGACGGAAACCAACATTACTTTCTAAGTATGGGATCAACCTATCTAACAACCTACGATCGATTAGCGCACCCTCTTCTGCGAGGACTTCTCCCGTTTCAGGATCAACTAACGTTTCTGCCAATCGTTGGTTAAAAAGACGGTCTTTAATATGAAGTTTTTTATTCATCTTATAGCGTCCAACATTTGCCAAATCATATCTCTTCGGATCGAAGAAACGGGATTCTAATAAACTTTTGGCATTATCTACTGTTGGTGGTTCCCCTGGACGTAAACGCTCATAAATTTCCAGTAGCGCTTTTTCACTAGTATCTGTATTATCTTTTTCAAGAGTGTTTCTTAAGTACTCATCTTCTCCTAAAAGATCAATGATCTCTTGATCAGTTCCAAATCCAAGTGCACGTAAAAGAACGGTTACTGGGATTTTCCTAGTACGATCAATTCGCACATATACGATATCCTTTGCATCCGTTTCTAATTCCAACCATGCTCCACGGTTTGGGATCACTGTTGCTGTGTATCCTGGCTTACCATTTTTGTCGATCTTTTTACTGTAATACACGCTCGGTGATCGAACGAGCTGGGATACAATGACTCGTTCAGCACCATTGATTACAAAAGTACCTGTATCAGTCATTAATGGGAAATCCCCCATAAATACTTCCTGCTCTTTCACTTCTCCTGTCTCTTTATTAATGAGACGAACTTTTACACGAAGTGGTGCAGAATATGTTACATCTCGCTCTTTTGATTCTTCTACTGAATATTTCGGCTCTCCTAAACTGTAATCAATAAACTCAAGAACCAAATTACCAGTAAAATCTTCAATTGGAGAAATGTCTTGAAACATTTCACGTATACCCTCATCAAGAAACCATTGATAAGAAGCTGATTGAATCTCAATCAAGTTCGGAAGATCCAGAACTTCACTGATTCGAGCATAACTTCTCCTCTGGCGGTGGCGTCCATACTGAACTAGTTGACCTGTCAACTGATTCACCCCTCAAAACTAGCGTTTTTATATCAAAAGGACTACATAAGACACACAGCAATCCTTTGACAGACAAAAATAAAAATCCTAAATCATAATGTTGAAATTGTTTCTAAGTTCTTTTTTTTCAAATAATATAGCGTGAAAAAAAAACAAAAAAAAGGTGTGATAGCCTTCTAACTGAACAGAGGCATAAAAGACGTTACTAGTTTGTCCAAAATCACCCTTTTTATACACATCACCTATATTTTAAGCATAATTACCCAATTTTTAACTATACATTCATACGCATTATATAACATTAACACAAAACAAAAATCAGGTCAACGATTTTTACCCCTTATGATAAAATAACCTTTAGATTTTTTTACCACGTCAACCTCTAAGTTTAATTCCACTAATTTTGTTATCGTGGATGGAGCACCCTGCTTTTTTTGGATAACAACCCATAGTTCTCCGTTAGTTAGTAAAGAGGCCGCTGCTTGTTCGTAAAGACGGAAAACAATCTCCTTCCCTGCCCTTATTGGAGGGTTTGTTAAAACTACTGCGAATTTTTCGGTGAAACCACTCAGCAAATTGTTTTGAAATACATTTATATTTTTCACACCGTTCATCTTTCCGTTTTCTATGGAAAGTTCTACAGCGCGCTTGTTAATATCAACCATATATATTTCTAAACCTGGATTAAGTTTTGCTAACGTAATTCCAATCGGTCCCCAACCACAGCCAACATCCAAGTAGGAACCAGTAAGAGTGGGAGGTTCAAAAGATTCTAATAAAAGGCGCGTCCCAAAATCTAACCCAGCTTTAGAAAAAACGCCCCTGTCCACATAAAATTGAAGAGTTTCACCTGCGATCGTTTCTGTTATCCTCTCCCTTTTACTTTCCACATTTGGTTTTTCTGTATAATAGTGATCTCCCATCTAATTGAGATCCCCCCCTTCAGAAGGATTTACCTTAGGTTTCAGCTATTGAACCTTCTTTTACGGAACCTATAAAAATGCACCTCATCAGCTTTGCCAGTATCTGTAAGATCCATACTAACACTAGTAAAGTTGATAGAAAAAACTCGCTTTGAATATAGCCAAAGCGAGTTCCCTATGGTGTTAATTACTTAACTTCTATAGAAGCGCCTGCTTCTTCAAGCTTCGCTTTAATTTCTTCAGCTTCTTCTTTAGCTACGCCTTCTTTAACTGGAGCTGGTGCACCATCAACAAGAGCTTTAGCATCTTTCAAGCCAAGACCAGTGATTTCACGAACTACTTTAATAACACCAATTTTAGAAGATCCAGCAGATGTTAGTACTACATCAAATTCAGATTGCTCTTCAGCAGCATCAGCAGCACCGCCACCAGCTACAGCAACAGGTGCAGCAGCAGTTACACCAAACTCTTCCTCAATTGCTTTTACAAGATCATTTAATTCTAAAACGGACATTTCTTTAACCGCTTCAATAATTTGTTCTTTAGTCATTTTTATTTCCTCCTAATATCGTTTTAAAGTTTAGACCGCTATGCGATCATCCTGTTTATTACGCGCCTTGTTCTTCTTTTTGATCTGCAACAGCTTTTGTTGCCAATGCAAAGTTGCGAATTGGTGCTTGTAGCACACTGAGTAGCATGGAAAGCAACCCTTCGCGAGATGGTAGTTCTGCAAGAGCCTTAACTTCTTCTAGGGAAACAATTCGGCCTTCGATAACACCTGCTTTAATTTCTAAAGCATCATGATCCTTAGCGAATTTATTAAGAATTCTCGCTGGTGCAACAACGTCCTCGTTACTAAAAGCAATTGCTGTAGGTCCCGTCAACTGCGCATCAAGCTCAGTAAGACCAACCTTTTCTGTAGCTCGGCGGGCCATTGTATTTTTATATACTTTAAAGTCTACTCCCGCTTCACGAAGTTGTTTACGAAGTTCCGTAACTTCAGATACATCAAGTCCACGGTAGTCTACAACAATTGTAGATTGACTTTCTTGAAGTTTCGTTGCGATTTCTTCAACAATTTGACTCTTCTTTTCGATCACTGCTCTCATCCTGACACCTCCCGTTGATGTCATACCGTAAGTATAAAAAATGCCTTCATGTTATAGACATGAAGGCAGTCGTATCTTAACCCATGGAGAAAACCATTGGGAATTCGATTAAACGAACCTCGGTAGGAAATTAAGCATAAAGCACCTACTGTCTACGGTATGATTTAGTTCTTTAATTTTCACAAGTATTAGTATATCTAGAACAATTCTAGAAGTCAACTAGTTAATTATAGTTTATAGTTAGCAACATTTACCTTTACACCAGGTCCCATTGTTGATGCAATAGAAACATTACGCATGTAAGTCCCTTTTGATGCCGCAGGTTTTGCTTTTAACAATGTTTCAATGATTGTTTGGATGTTTTCAATTAACTTTCCATCTTCAAATGAAACTTTTCCAACTGGAACATGAATATTACCTGATTTATCAACTCGATACTCCACTTTACCAGCTTTAATTTCATTAACAGCCTTCGTAACATCGAAAGTTACAGTTCCTGTCTTAGGGTTTGGCATTAAACCTTTTGGTCCTAAAACTCGACCTAGTTTACCAACTTGAGCCATCATGTCAGGAGTAGCAACGACCACATCAAAATCAAACCAGCCTTGGTTTACTTTATTGATAAGATCTTCTTCTCCTACGTAGTCAGCTCCAGCAGCTTCTGCATCCTTCGCTTTTTCTCCCTTAGCAAAAACTAGTACACGTTGTGTTTTACCAGTTCCGTTTGGAAGAACAACTGCTCCACGGATTTGTTGATCTGCTTTCTTTGGGTCTACGCCTAAACGGGCAGCTAATTCAACTGTTTCATCAAACTTTGCAGTTGCTGTTTTTTTAATTAGTTCAACAGCTTCTGATACTTCATACACTCTTTCTCGATCAACAAGCTTAAGTGCATCTGTATATTTTTTACCTTTCTTAGCCATGTTATTTCCTCCTCGAATGTGGTTTTAGCGGTTATACCTCCCACTAATAAAGGTTGCGAACCTGCTTTATGCAGGCAGGGCACAGACCCTTTTCTCGCAACCTCGTTGTTCATCATGGGTTATTAGTCTTCAATAACAATTCCCATGCTACGGGCAGTACCTTCTACCATACGCATCGCTGCTTCTACGTCAGCAGCGTTTAGATCTGGCATTTTTGTTTCAGCAATTTCCCGTACTTTATCACGCTTCAGGGTAGCAACTTTTTTCGTGTTAGGCTCACCTGATGCTGTTTCAATTCCAGCTGCTTTCTTTAATAACACTGCTGCAGGTGGAGTTTTTGTGATAAATGTAAATGAACGGTCTTCAAATACCGTAATCTCTACTGGAATAATCAATCCCGCTTGTTCTTGCGTACGAGCGTTAAATTCTTTACAGAATCCCATAATATTTACACCAGCTTGACCTAATGCAGGTCCTACAGGCGGTGCTGGATTTGCTTTACCAGCAGGAATTTGTAATTTAACTACTTTAATGACCTTTTTAGCCACGCGACACACCTCCTTAAGTCCGTGATGTGGTAAACCGAGCATCTGCTCTCCCACTCAATTTCTGCATTTTTGCAGGAAAAAACGTGAACGAAATGTCCACGTTCATTAACAACATTAAGATTTTATCACTTCGAACAAGAGATAGCAAGTAAATTTAAATTTCACCTAAATTTTTTCCACTTGGGTGAATTCTAATTCAACTGGCGTTTCCCTTCCAAACATATTCACATGTACCTTCAATTTCTGTTTATCCGTATAGATATCCTCTACTGTACCAATAAAGTTGGCAAATGGTCCCTCTTTTACCTTAACAGACTCTTTTAATTCGAAATCCACTTCGGCCCGAGGTTCTGTCACACCCATCTGCTTTAAGATTGTTTCTGCTTCTTCCGGTAACAATGGTGTCGGTTTAGAACCTGCACCTGCAGAACCAACAAAACCAGTAACTCCAGGAGTGTTACGAACAACATACCACGAGTCGTCAGTCATGACCATCTCCACGATAACATAACCAGGAAAAACTTTCTTAGTTACTTGTTTACTTTTTCCGTTTTTAATTTCCGTCTCTTCTTCCACAGGGACAAGAACACGAAAAATCTTATCAGTCATGTCCATCGATTCAACGCGTTTTTCTAAATTAGTCTTCACCTTATTCTCATAACCGGAATAAGTATGAACGACATACCAATTCTTTTCCATGATTAGGACTAGGTTGTCCTTCCCTCCTCTAACAAAACCATTTTTTTCATAGAACTGTCAATTTATCTTAATTAAGTATTGCTCGAATTAAGCTGGAAATTCCTAAATCTGCAATTGCAAAGAATACAGCAATAAATGCTACTGTTGCAATAACAACACCTGTGTATCTTACCAATTCTTTACGTTTCGGCCAGGAAACACGCTTCATTTCTGTTGACACGTCTTTTAAAAATTTGGTTGATCCTTTTACCACATTAGCCATAAGTCGACACCTCCAGTTATCTAAACATATGTGTGAGAAAAACTATTTCGTTTCAACATGTTTTGTATGTTTTCCGCAAGTACGACAGTACTTTTTTATGTGAATCCGGGTTGTCCGAATTTGCTCCGTTTTATTCGTTGTATAGTTCCGAGACTTACAATGTTCACATGCAAGAACTACTTTCTGCGACATCGTATCCTTTTTCACCTCACGATGTTCATACATACTTTTAAAACTTATCACACGGATTCCTTACATGTCAATGACTCCTTGCCATCTTCATTGTAGACTAATTTCTTGTTTTTCATAAGTAGTTGCCTGGAAAAGATGTTGAAATCTAGTTTTGGGTTAAAAAAAGGGGCTCTGGTAAATAAAAAGGAAAGAAGATTGTTCCGTTTTTTTCAATACTTAGTTATTAGAGTCCTGTCCGTTGAGACAACTGAAAGCATATTCAAAGGGCAGCATCGCTCGCCGTTGGAGCAGATAGAAAAAAAGAAATCTTATACTCTTTTATTTTTTAGGTTCTGTTATATTTCGTTGTTGATTGGAACGAAGGACGCTCACTTTCACCACGGGTACAAGTGCCACATCCATGTCTACTTCGTCACTGGAGCTAGACAACGATAAGAAATCTTATTCTTTCTTATCTCTTTAAAAAGAAAACAGGGAAAACCCCTGTTTTTTATAATTTTACACCTTTTAACTCCACATATCTTTCCAATTTCCGTTTAACACGCTGTAGGGCATTATCAATGGATTTCACATGCCTTTTTAAATCGGCAGATATTTCCTGATAACTTCTCCCATCCAAATAAAGCATTAAAACTTTTCTTTCTAATTCACTTAGTATTTCACCCATTTTTATTTCTATATCATCAAACTCCTCTTGATTAATTAGAAGTTCTTCTGGGTTACTAACCTTTGAACCTACGATAACATCTAATAAAGTACGATCCGACTCTTCGTCATAGATTGGCTTGTCCAATGAAACATATGAGTTGAGTGGTATATGTTTTTGCCTAGTGGCTGTTTTAATCGCTGTAATAATTTGTCGAGTGATACAGAGTTCCGCAAACGCCTTAAAAGAAGATAGCTTGTCTCCTTTATAATCACGGATAGCCTTATAGAGTCCTATCATTCCCTCTTGAACAATATCTTCGTGGTCTGCTCCAATTAAAAAATAGGATCTAGCCTTTGCCCGAACGAAGTTCTTGTATTTATTGATTAAGTATTCCAGGGCAAAACTATCCCCTTCTCGTACATACTCAACGAGGCTTTCATCTTCCATTCCATCATATTTGGCTTGCAGTCCGTTCTCGATGATGTTTAAAGCCACCGCGATCCCTCCGACCCTAGCTTTTTTCTCTGTTTAAAAAGAGGAGTAGATTGAATCTTGTATAACTAGACTCCTAATGAAAGCGTATAATTTGACTAAGTCTTTTTAAACAAATAGAATTGTCTAAATATAGAAATAGTATACAGGAAAAAAAACTAAGGCGTCAAGGTGCTCACCGCTCTCCTCGACGCCACTTTTCAAATATTTCTGCCATTTCATCAGTAATTGGTAATTTTGTTTTTACTCTCGATTGTTTTGTTTGGATAACATCTTTTTTAATGTTCTTTTCCATCTCTTCCACTTCGTTCCGTAATTCCCTAGCAGATTTCCGGTAAGCACCGCTTGCGAAAATAACTCGTTGCTCCACAAAATCAGATGTTGCCACATAGATTTGAGTATCTACACGTTTCATTTCCCGAACCAGTTTTTCAATACGCTCATCTGCCGTTTCTTTTTCCCGTGTATAAATAATGTTCAACCGATGATTCCTGTACTTTTTCCCTAAACCTGGTACCATATGGGCATCAAAAATAACTAAAACTTCCATACCAGTATATGCCTGGTATTCTGCCATCTTTTCAATGAGAATGTCTCTAGCGCCTTCTAAGTCCTTTAATTGTAGTTGTTTTAATTCAGGCCAATCACCAATTATATTATAACCATCCACCAATAAAACCCTTCTCATTTATTTCAAACCTTGAGGGTTACGACGCCGATATACTTCATACATAAGGAGACTCGCAGCCACTGATGCATTGAGGGATGTCACATTTCCGGATAATGGAATTCGCACAAGGAAATCGCATTTTTCCTTGACTAACCGACTTATACCTTTTCCTTCACTCCCAATAACTAATACCACTGGCATGTCCAAATCAACATTGCGATAGTCTTCCGTTCCCGAAGCATCCGTCCCAACGAACCACATTCCTTTTTTCTTTAAATCTTCCATTGTTCTTGCAAGATTCGTCACTCTAGTCACTGGAATATGTTCAATTGCTCCTGCTGACGCTTTTGCAACCGTTGAAGTAAGTCCCACAGAACGTCGCTTAGGAATAATTACACCATGGGCACCAACCGCATCTGCTGTCCGAATAATCGACCCTAAGTTATGGGGATCTTCCAGTTCATCAAGGAGCAGAAAAAAGGGTGCTTCATTTCTCGCTTCCGCCCGTTGAAAAAGGACTGAGATATCCTGATACTCATAGGCGGCAATTTGTGCTACCACGCCCTGATGCTGGTCTGTATCCACAAGTTGGTCCAGCTTTTTCCTTGGGACAATTTGAACATTTAACTGGCTATTTTTAGCTAATTGAATAACAGTAGCCATTTGACCTTTTTGTGATCCTTCCCCAATCCAGATTTTATTTATTGGCCGTTTTCCCTTTATGGCTTCAATAACCGGATTTTTCCCAATTATAAAATCAAGTTTTTCCGTCATTTTTCTCCCCCCTTTCCTTCTATAATTGAAAACGTTACTTCCATTAATTCATCTAGTCGCTCTTTATTTTCTACTAAGTATAGATATCCTATGAGAGATTCAAATGCAGTACTATATCGATAAGTAGCATGATCTGTATTTTTTGGGATTGTACCTGATTTTGCATTCCTACCTCTTAAGGCAACAGACCGCTCTTGTTCTGTTAACCAATTCCGCTGAAAAAGTTCTTGTAAAACATTTGCTTGTGCTTTTGCAGAGACGTAATTGGTTGCCGTTCGATGCAACTTATTCGGGCGAACTTGTCCCTTTGAAATGAGGCGGTATCGGACATACGTTTCCAATACCGCGTCTCCCATATATGCTAATGCCAAGGCATTTAATTGTTCCGGTTCCCTTACTACTTGATTTAATTTCACAACTACACCCTCTTCCAACGGGTACCTTGAGGTGTGTCTTCAAGAATGATATTTTTTTCTTTTAACTCATCACGGATCTCATCTGCCCTTGCAAAATCTCGGTTTTTCCTTGCATCCATTCTCTCTTGAATAAGTGCTTCTATATCCTCATCTAAAAGTTCTTCTGTTTCCTTTAACTCAATTCCTAACACAAAGGACATCTCGTCAAACCGTTTTAAGAAATTTTCGAGAACGTCTTTATTAGTGTGGTTTTCCCTCAAATAATGATTAGCTGTTTTTGCTAAGTCAAACATTGCAGCTACTGCGTTCGCACTATTAAAATCGTTATCCATCTCTTTGATGAAATTAGAATGGTAAAAATTGATTTCTTTGAGCCACTTCTCTTCCCCATCCCCCAAATCGGCTGTTTTCTTAAATCGGTGCACTAAATTGGAATAGGTCGTTTTGATTCTTTCCAACCCATTTGCCGCACTGACTAATTGGTCATCACTAAAATTAATCGGGCTTCTGTAATGTGCGTTTACAATGAAAAAGCGGACAACTTCTGGATTGAATTTTTTAATAATATCATGAACTAAAATAAAGTTCCCCAGAGATTTGGACATTTTTTCATTATCTATATTAATATACCCATTATGGATCCAGTAGTTAGCCATTGGTTTTTCATTTAGCGCTTCCGATTGAGCAATCTCATTTTCGTGATGGGGAAAGGAAAGATCTTGACCTCCTGCATGAATATCAATGGTATCCCCTAAGTATTTCTTTACCATTGCAGAGCATTCAATATGCCATCCTGGACGTCCATTCCCCCAAGGGCTTTCCCAAAAGATCTCCCCTGGTTTTGCTGTTTTCCATAGCACAAAATCCAGTGGATCTTCCTTTTTCTCTCCCACTTCCACCCTGGTGCCCAATTGTAGATCATCCACGGATTGGTGAGATAGTTTTCCGTACTCTTTAAATTTTCTCGTACGGAAATAAACATCTCCACCGGCTTCATAAGCATAGCCTTTTTCCACTAAACGGTTGATGAAGGAAATGATCTCTGGCATTGTTTCCGTTACCCTTGGATGTGCATCCGCTTCTTTAACCCCTAAAGCGGACGTATCTTCATGATACGCTTTAATAAAGCGCTCGGAGATTGTTTGCACATCCTCTCCCATCTCCTCTGCAGCCTTTATGATCTTGTCATCCACATCAGTAAAGTTTGATATATAGTTAACTTCATACCCTCGGTATTGCAAATATCTTCGAACCATATCGAATACTACAGCCGGACGCGCATTTCCAATGTGAATATAGTTATAAACGGTTGGGCCACAAACATACATCTTAACCTTTCCTTTTTCTAACGGTTTAAATTCCTCCACCTTACGATTCAACGTATTATAAAGTTTAATACCCATGTCCCTTACTCCTTTTCCATTCGTTTTACTTATTTACCTTTTCCTTTTTGAACTCTTTAAGTTCATCCTTTAAACGGAGTATCTCTTCTTCAAGCTCACGAAATTTATCAGATATTGGATCTGGAAGATTAATGTGATCTAAATCATGGCCCACTTTAATTCCATCTTGAACTACAACACGTCCTGGAATTCCAACTACTGTTGAATTGGGCGGTACCTCCTTTAAAACAACAGAACCTGCACCAATTCGTGAATTCTTTCCGATCCTCATAGATCCAAGCACCTTTGCACCAGTTGCAATGAGGACGTTATCCTCCACCGTCGGATGCCTCTTTCCCTTTTCTTTTCCTGTACCACCAAGGGTTACCCCTTGATATATTGTTACGTTATCCCCTATTTCACACGTTTCTCCAATCACAACCCCCATGCCATGATCTATAAAGAGGCGCTGCCCAATTTTTGCGCCAGGATGTATCTCTATTCCTGTCAAGAAACGACTTACTTGGGAAAAAAAACGTGCGATAAAATATATCCGTTTTTTCCATAACCAATGACAGAACCGATGGCACCATATGGCATGAACTCCAGAATAGTTAATTAATACTTCAAAACGGTTCCTGGCTGCTGGGTCTTGCTCCAACACCACATCAATATCATTTTTTAACGTTCGAAACATATGCTCCGGCCTCCTTTCCCCATTGAAACAAATCATACATGCAATTAAAGCTCAATCATTCTGTTTATTGTACCAACAGGAAAACATAAATAAAAAGCGCCTTGTGTCTAATTTGACACAGAGACGCTTCCATAAACGTGGTTCCACTCTGTTTGAGTAATTAAATCCCAATTACTCCACTTTAATAAGTTCATAACGGTTCTCACCGCCCTTACTTACTTGGATAAATAAAACCATTTATTCATCTTGTTCAGTAAAGGACTCTGAGGTGCATTTCAGAAAAGATTTTCAATAAACTGCTTTCAGCTAAATGCAGTTCTCTCTGTAAAAGATTTTCTTTCCCTACTTCTCCTCATCTTCGCTTTCAAAATATATACTTAAGTTTTCCCTTATATTAACTTTTCTAAGCGACTGGATACAACTTCTTTTCCTAAAAGGGAAATAGCCTGAGGCAAATCTGGTCCATGTGTTTGACCGGTAGTCGCTACACGGATTGGCATAAATAATTTTTTTCCCTTATGTCCTGTTTCCTTTTGTACTTCTTTTATTGTTTTTTTAATTTCCTCTGCAGAGAATACTTCAAGTGCATCGACTTTCTCTTTGAAGACACGCATGACTTCAGGCACCTGTTCTTCTAAAAGCACTTCTTTTGCTTCTTCATTATAGTCTATATCTGCATTAAAGAACAACTCTGTAAGCTTAACAATTTCTGCTCCAAAACTGAGTTTTTCTTGATGAAGTGCAATAAGTTGATGTGCCCACTGCCTTTCTTCCCCATCCATATCTTCAGGAAGTTTACCTGCATTAATAAGGTGCGGGAGTGCTAAATCTACCACTCGATCCACATCCGCTTCTTTCATATATTGGTTATTCATCCAGGCCAATTTTTTCGTGTCGAAAACGGCAGGTGCTTTAATGACACGCTCCAAAGAAAATTGTTCCACTAATTGTTCAAGTGACAAAATTTCCTCTTCTCCACCGGGAGACCACCCTAATAAAGCGATGAAATTTACTATTGCTTCGGGCATATACCCTAATTCACGGTATTGCTCAACAAACTGAATAATTGTTTCATCCCGCTTACTCATTTTCTGACGATCTTCATTTAAGATTAAAGATGCATGTGCGAACCTTGGGGTTTCCCATCCAAATGCCTCATAAATGAGTACTTGCCTTGGGGCGTTTGATAAATGCTCTTCTCCACGAATAATATGTGATATCTCCATTAAGTGATCATCAATGACCACCGCAAAGTTATACGTTGGAACACCATCTTGACGAGCTATTACAAAGTCCCCAATACCCTCTGAATCAAATTGTACAGAACCCCTTACGATATCATCTACAACGATAGTTTGAGTCTCAGGAACTCGAAAGCGGATTACAGGTGTTCTCCCTTCCCGTTCATAGGACTCCTTTTGTTCTTGGGTAAGGTTTCTATCCCTTCCACTATACTTAGGCGTTTCCCCTTTAGAACGTTGCTCTTCCCGCTCCTTTTCCAATTCTTCTTCTGTCATGTAGCAGTGATATGCTTTACCGTTTGCCAGCAATTGATCAATATGCTCTTTATAGATATCCAATCGATCCATACTTTTGTAAGGTGCGTGGGGACCGCCAATATCCACACTTTCATCCCACTCAATCCCTAACCACCGTAAACTGTCCATTAGTTTTTCCGTTGCAGTGTCTACATTTCTTGCTTGATCTGTATCTTCTATTCTAAGAATGAATTTCCCATTCTGATTCCTTGCAAACAAATAGTTAAATAATGCAGAGCGAGCACCACCAATATGCAGGTGACCTGTCGGACTTGGAGCGAATCTCACACGTACTTGTTGAGTCATTTTATGACACCTTCCATTCTTTTGTTCTTATTCTTCTGCAAGAATTTATAATCCCATTGATTTATTTTTTTCACAAACCTTTACCATTTTCAGCTAACTGTTTAATAACACTACTGCCATAGAAGCTATTCCTTCTTCCCTGCCAGTAAACCCTAATTCTTCAGTTGTTGTAGCTTTGACATTAATTTGACTGACTTCAGCATCCAATAATTCAGCTATTCTTTCCCTCATCTCTGTAATGTACGGTGCCATCTTAGGCTTTTGCGCCATAATTGTACAATCTAAATTCCCGAGACTTAGACCTCTCTCTTTGACCATTCCCCATACAAAACTGAGTAACTTTGCAGAATCTGCATCCTTAAACGAAGGATCTGTATCAGGGAAATGTTTCCCAATATCCCCCTCCCCAATTGCACCTAAACATGCATCTGCAATGGTATGTAATAATACATCCGCATCTGAATGTCCTAATAATCCCTTTTCATGTGGGATGACAATCCCTCCAATGATAAGAGGACGCCCCTCAACTAATTGGTGAACATCAAACCCTTGTCCTATCCGAACCATTTCTCTCTCCCTTTCGCCTTTTGATGATGGCCTCACCGAAAATAATATCCTCTGGTGTTGTCAATTTTATATTCTCATAATTCCCTTCTACAATAGTAACTTTTTCCCCTATAAACTCCAAAAGGGAAGCATCATCTGTACCCATAAAGGAATCTAATTCCGCTTTCTTGTGAGCATAAAGAATATCAGCAAGACGAAAAGCTTGTGGTGTTTGTACTGCCCACAAGCTCGAGCGTTCAACAGTTTTAACCGCTTTTCCGTTCACTACCAGTTTCATTGTATCTTTTGCTGGAGTTCCTATCGTTGCTGAACCGGATTTGACTACTGTTTCTACTAATTTATGTATTTCCGATTGTTGTATAAATGGTCTTGCACCATCATGGATTAATACAATGGGATTACCATCCAGCGCTTTTAACCCCTCATAGACACTGTGCTGTCTTTCTTGACCGCCTAGAACAATCTGTTCCACTTTTTTTATTCCATAAGTAAGTAAAAGGGTTCTCATTTCTTCTAATTCCCCTTCATTTACCACAAGAATGATCGATTCACAAAGAACATCCCCCTCAAACACACGGAGAGTGTGAATGAGAAGGGGAGTTTGATCCAACAATAAAAATTGTTTATTTTGACCTGCCTTCATTCGTTTTCCTTGTCCTGCAGCAGGAATGACTACTTTATAGTTTTCCATACTCATCGATCCTTTTATCTTAGCGTGAAAAGAAACCACTAATTGATGAAAATGAAATTTATTAATGCATATTCTACTATCAGGTAATGAGAATTTAAAGTGCTTTTTCTAATAATTTCGGTTTTGCAAAAATCATTCTTCCTGCAGATGTTTGTAAAACGCTAGTGACGATAACGTCTATTTGTTTTCCAATATAATTACGTCCTTCTTCCACTACAATCATTGTTCCATCATCTAGATAGGCAATTCCTTGATTTTGCTCTTTCCCATCTTTGATAACCTGAACATTCATCTCTTCACCTGGTAAAACAACTGGTTTAACTGCATTTGCTAGATCGTTTATATTAAGTACAGAAACTCCCTGCAAATCGCACACTTTATTTAAATTAAAATCGTTTGTTACGACATAACCTTCTAACAGCTTTGCCAATTTTACGAGTTTACTATCGACTTCTTGTATTTCTTCAAAATCACCTTCATAAATTTCAACATTTACAGGTAATTCTTTTTGGATTTTATTTAAAATATCTAGTCCCCGTCGTCCTCGATTTCTTTTTAATACATCTGAAGAATCTGCAATATGTTGTAATTCTTCAAGTACAAATTCAGGAATCATTAAAGTCCCCTCTAAAAATCCAGTTTGACAAATATCTGCAATTCGTCCATCTATAATTACACTTGTATCTAAAATTTTTAAAGAACCTGTAATTTCATGACCGTCATTTGATACATAATTTTTTTTCTTATCTTTTAGATTCGCTTTATTTCCAATTGGGAAAAGGTTTGTTAATTCATCTCTTTTCTTAAATCCAACTTGAAAACCTAAATAACCTAATAATAGTGTTATAAACAGTGGTAATATTGTACTGATTACTTGAAGCTGCATTTCAACAATTGGAAGGCTTAATAAATAAGCTAGGAGTAACCCAATCCCTAAACCCATAGTCCCGAACAATAAATCGGTGACTGGTGCTTTCACCAATGTTTCTTCCACTAATCGGATCAAGCCGACAATATCGTCCACTAACCAGAAGGTAGATAAAAATAATATAAGTGCACCTAAAAACGCTCCTGCATATGAATTCGTAAGCCAAGAAGGGATATTCCCAATATTCAACAACTCAATTAAATCTGGTAAAAAGATAAAGCCTACTGTACCGCCAATAATTAAAATAAATATCTGTACAATTCTTCGAACCATCTACTTCACCTCCTTTAATCATTATAGACAAATTAAGAAAAATCAAACATTAATCCAGACAAATCACAAAAATTTACACACTTTTTGGTAACGAATAATAACACCTTACCAAACCAACTAAATGTTGTCAATTAAAGTAAAATCTTAATTATATACTTCCTTACTCCGTTCGTCAAGGGTTGAGTCAATTTGACAACTAAATATGTCGATCGATAAATAGTTGTTCTTGAATTCTTGTTAGCCCCTCTTTAATCTTTCTCGCCCTAGCTTCTCCAATTCCATCGACTTCATCTAACTCCTCTGTAGATGCCCTCATAATTTGAGGTAAGTCTTCGAACTTATTAATGAGATTCTCTACCACATGCGGAGGAATTCTTGGGATTCTGTGTAATATACGATAACCCCTAGGACAAACGGCAAATTCTGATAAGTTTGTACTCTTGTTATATCCAAGCAGTTTTACAATCACCTGGTCATCTAACAATTCTTCATTAGAAAGACGTATTAATTTCTTCAAAAGTTGCATCGGATTACTTTCCAGATCCTTCATATAATCTTTGATCAATAATACTGCTTCCCTTTCCACATTGGAAACTAATTCTTCCAATTGCATAGAAATTAATCGCCCTTCGTTCCCTAACTCATTAACATAATTTAAAATTTCACTTTTAATTCGAAGAACCATTTCCACACGGTGCATGACTTGAGATACTTCTTGAAAGGTAACTAATTCCTCAAACTCTAAAGCACCTAAGTTGGTAATCCCTTGATCCAAGACAGATTTATATTTTTCAAGAGTTTGAATGGCTTGATTTGCTTTTGTTAAAATAACACCTATATCCTTTAATGCGTAACGGTACTCCCCTTGGTAAAGGGTAATGACATTTCTCCTCTGAGATATGGATATAACAAGACTGCCTGTCTGTCGGGCTACTCGTTGTGCCGTTCGATGCCTTATACCGGTCTCTGTTGATTCAATTGCATTATTCGGTACCAGTTGTGTATTGGCATATAAAATTCTATCTGCTTTCTCACTTAATATAATTGCACCATCCATTTTCGCCAATTCATATAGATAGGCAGGTGAGAATTCACAATTGATAAAGAATCCCCCATCCACAAGGTCCATCATCTCGTTTGAATGTCCCAAGACAATTAATCCCCCAGTTTTAGCACGAAGGACATTATCTATTCCCTCACGTAGAGGAGTGCCGGGAGAAACTAACTGTAAAACCCCATCAATAAAGGTTGTATCATAGTTCGAATCTTGGTGCTGATCCACTCATCATTCCTCCTAACGTAACTTCCAAAGCATCATTAACAGAATTAACACCAACAACTTCTATCCCTTTTGGAGCCGTCCACCCACCAATACTGTTTTCAGGTACGATGACCCGTTTAAATCCTAATTTAGCCGCTTCAATCACTCTCTGTTCAATTCTTGAAACACGCCTTATCTCTCCTGTTAAACCCACTTCACCTATGATGACATCTGTTGGGGGCGTAGGGGAGTCTCTAAAACTAGATGCAATTGCTACTGCAATTGCTAAATCTATAGAAGGCTCATCTAACTTCACGCCACCTGCAACTTTAATATATGCATCTTGGTTTTGTAATAATAATCCGACACGCTTTTCTAATACAGCCATAAGGAGAGAGATTCGATTATGGTCTATTCCAGTAGCCATTCTCCGGGGATTACCAAAGCTGGTTGGCGATATTAATGCTTGAATTTCCACAAGAACCGTTCTTGTTCCTTCTAACGATGCAACTACTGCTGACCCTGCTGATCCTGCTGATCTTTCCTCTAGAAATATTTCTGACGGATTCAGTACTTCCTCTAAACCAACTTCTTTCATTTCAAAAATACCAATCTCATTCGTAGATCCAAATCTGTTTTTAACAGCCCTTAAAATTCTATACGTATGATGTCTCTCTCCTTCAAAATATAAAACGGAATCAACCATGTGTTCTAATAGACGAGGTCCAGCGATAGCCCCCTGTTTTGTCACATGGCCCACAATAAAAATTGCAATTCCCGATGTCTTTGCAATTCTCATGAAAGCTGCTGTACATTCTCTGACTTGAGATACGCTACCTGGAGCGCTACTTATTGCATCTAAATAAACCGTTTGAATCGAGTCAATTACAACAAGGATTGGTTGAATCTCTTCAATCATTTTTTCAATATGTTCCACATCTGTCTCAGCTAAAACAAACAACTCATCATAAGTAATATTTAATCTATCTGCTCTGAGTTTTGTTTGTTTAAGGGACTCCTCCCCTGAGATATATAAAACACGCTTTTTATGTTTAGCAATTTCACCAGATACTTGCAGTAGTAAAGTGGATTTTCCTATACCTGGGTCTCCTCCCACGAGGACAAGTGAGCCTGGAACTACTCCTCCACCCAATACGCGGTTTAGTTCACGAATATGTGTATCGTATCTTTCCTCTAATTGGTGTTCTATTTTAGTGATAGGTTGGGGTTTTGATGAAGATATGGTGGCTGACGTGACAAACCCTCTTTTTTTAGTTGTTGATACTGCTTCAAACTCCTCAACCATGGAGTTCCAACTCTGACAACCTGGACATTTCCCCATCCATTTTGTAGATTCATATCCACACTCTTGACAAACGTATTTTGTCTTACGCTTTACCATATTTTTTCCCCTTCCTAAAACTACACCCATTTCAGTATATTCATTTCCCCATTATTTTATCATGAAACAATCTACGGAAGAAAATTCGAGGAATGCTGTTAAGTTAAGAAAAGAGCAAAGGCCTATGTGTCTTCCTCTACTCGTATTTCGAAGACGTGAATCCGTCATCGGGCAGAGCGCCACGTCCTGTGGCATGCCCGATATTAGGACAGAAAAATTCACGACACTCCTGCGGGAAAAGCGAGTTCGTGGGAGACTCCGCAAGGTGCAAAAACTTATACATCTTTTAAAAAAAGCTAGAAAAAGTACAGTTGTGTACTTTTTCTAACCTTTAATAAATATCCAAAGTTATTTTTTCGTCACATGGAATTCCCCATCTTTAACGTCCATCAGAACAGATTGACCCTTTGAGATAGTACCCTTAAGTAGTTCTTCGGATAATCGGTCTTCCACCTGCTTTTGCAGTGCGCGTCGTAATGGTCTTGCACCGTATTCTGGATCAAAGCCTTCATCTGCAATTTTTGCTTTTGCCTCATCTGTTAGGTCAAATTCAACTCCCTGTTCCGTCAATCGTTTTTTCAATTGAGCAGACATTAAGGAAACGATTTTCTTAATATGTTCCTTCTCTAGGGAATGGAACACAATAATTTCATCAATACGGTTCAAAAACTCTGGTCGGAAAGCTTTCTTTAACTCGGACATTACTTTCCCTTTCATATCTTTATATTCTTCCCCATCTAACTGTGCAGTGAATCCAAGACTTTTATTTTGACGGAGCGTACTTGCTCCCACATTTGAAGTCATAATGATAGCAGTATTTCGGAAATCTACTCTGCGTCCTTTAGAATCCGTTAAGAATCCATCCTCTAACACTTGCAATAATATGTTAAACACTTCTGGATGTGCTTTTTCAATTTCATCTAACAGGATAACAGAATAAGGTTTTCGACGAACCTTTTCTGTTAGCTGACCTCCCTCTTCATGTCCAACATATCCTGGGGGAGAACCAACTAGTCTAGAAGTATTGTGTTTTTCCATATACTCCGACATATCAATTCTAATAATAGCATCTTCATCACCAAAGAGTGATTCTGCCACTGCTCTTGCTAATTCTGTTTTACCTACACCTGTTGGTCCTAAGAAGATAAAAGAACCAATTGGTCGCTTCGGATCTTTCAAACCGGCACGGGCTCTGCGAACTGCTTTAGAAACTGCTTTAACTGCCTCTTCTTGTCCGATTACCCTATTATGAAGGATTTCCTCCATTCGTAATAAACGATCCGTTTCTTCTTCTGCTAATTTACTTACTGGTATCCCAGTCCAGCTTGCAACTACTTGTGCAATATCCTCTGTAGTAACTTCGGAATTTTCTTGTCCTTGCTTTTCTTTCCATTCCTTTTTTAACGTTTCTAATTCTTCACGAATACGTTGTTCGCTATCCCTTAATGATGCTGCTTTCTCAAATTCCTGACTCTGTACCGCTGCATCTTTTTCTTTCCTTGTTTCTTCTAGTTTTTGTTCCATTTCTTTTAAATTTGGCGGTGCTGTATACGAACGAAGACGAACCTTTGATGCCGCTTCATCAATTAAGTCAATTGCTTTATCCGGCAGAAATCTATCAGAGATGTACCGGTCTGATAACTTTACAGCAGCTTCAATAGCATCATCTGTTATTTCCACTCGATGGTGTGCTTCGTAACGATCCCTTAAACCCTTTAAGATCAGTATTGATTCATCCGATGTTGGTTCATCCACTTGGATAGGCTGAAAACGTCTTTCTAATGCAGCATCTTTTTCAATGTATTTACGATACTCATCTAGGGTAGTCGCACCAATACATTGGAGTTCACCACGGGCTAATGATGGCTTTAGGATATTAGATGCATCAATAGCACCTTCCGCTCCTCCGGCACCAATAAGTGTGTGGAGTTCATCTATAAATAAAATCACATTTCCTGCTTGTCGAATCTCTTCCATCACTTTTTTCAACCGATCTTCAAACTCTCCTCGGTACTTTGTTCCTGCAACAACAGTTCCCATATCCAGAGTCATAACACGTTTGTTTCGTAGCGTTTCGGGAACTTCATTATTTACAATCTGTTGAGCTAACCCTTCTGCTATGGCAGTTTTTCCTACACCAGGTTCTCCAATTAATACTGGGTTATTTTTTGTGCGGCGGCTCAGGACTTGGATTACACGTTCTATTTCCTTTGAACGTCCAATGACTGGATCAATTTGTTCTTCCTTGGCAATGGCGGTTAAGTCCCTTGCCAAACTATCTAGAGTAGGTGTATTCACATTATTTCCTGCACCGCTGCCTGGGGCCTGTTGTTGGTTATTGGAGGATTCACTGCTGCCTAATAATTGTAAAACTTGTTGGCGGGCTTTATTTAGGCTTACTCCTAAGTTATTTAAAACCCTGGCAGCAACGCCTTCCCCTTCACGAATCAACCCTAGTAAAATATGCTCTGTACCCACATAGGAATGACCTAACTTTCTTGCTTCATCCATGGATAGTTCAATCACCTTTTTTGCACGAGGTGTATAATGAACTTGCTTTGTTGTTTCTCCACCTCTTCCAATAAGATTCTCAACTTCAGTTTGAATCTTATCAGGATTCAAACCAAGAGCAACTAGTGCCTTAGCAGCAATTCCTTCCCCTTCACGGACTAGTCCCAGTAATATATGCTCTGTTCCAATATTATTATGGCCTAATCTCATCGCTTCTTCTTGTGCTAGGGCTAATACTTTTTGTGCTCTTTCTGTAAATCGTCCAAACATCATAATTATTACACCTCCAAAAAAGTTTTCCATTTCTATGCATTATTTTCTAGTTTTAATCTTTCTCGAATTAATGTAGCCCTTCTTTGATCCCTTTGTTCTGAGGATAATATTTCTCCTGCGTACTGTTGCAAAAATCCAGGTTGTGTGAGGATCATTAATTCATTTAAAATACTTCCACTTAAATCAGTTATCAAACCCAAGTCAATACCCAATCTGACATCTGATAACCGTTGTGTTGCTTCCTTGGATTCCATCGTCCTACTATATGATAAAATCCCATAGGATCTATAAACTCGATCCTCCATTTGAAGTTTTGATTGCTGTAATAAGGTTTCCCTTGCTGTTCTTTCTTGTTGGATCAACTGAACGACAACACTTCTCAAGTCATCTACAATATCTTCTTCTGATTTTCCCAGTGTTGTTTGATTAGATATTTGAAATAAATTACCTAACGCCTCGCTTCCTTCACCATAAATTCCTCGAACAACAAGGCCAAGTTGATTAATTGCCGGAAGAATCCGATTCATCTGTCTCGTAATAACTAAAGCTGGAAGATGCATCATCACAGACGCCCTAAGTCCTGTTCCTACATTCGTAGGACAACTAGTTAAATATCCCCTTTTCTGATCAAAAGCAAAATCTACTTTTTCTTCCATCCAATCATCAATTTCATTTGCATAATTTAATCCTTGATCTAATTGGAAACCTGATAATAATATTTGAATTCGAAAATGGTCTTCTTCATTTACCATGATACTTAATGATTCATCTTCGCTTAACAATACTGCCCCTGCCTTCGACTCATCTGATAAGTTTGGGCTGATTAAATGTTTTTCTACTAAAACTCGTTTTTCATTCGGCTTCATATCATCCATCTTTAATAGTTCTAATTCACCAAATTTCCGGTGTGTATGTTTTGAAAATTTATCCTTAACTATCTCTATGATGTTTTCTAACTTTTCTTTTGAAGCGATGATAGGAAACTCTATTTCTTCTATATTCCTAGCTAACCTAATTCTGCTACTTAATACAATATCAGAGTCAGGACCTTCATTTTTCATCCAAGGACTAATTGCTTTACTTATAAAATTTTGAAGAGACATACTTCATCCCTCCCTTTTCTTATCTAAACTTTTTTCTAATGAACGTATTTTATCTCTTATTTCTGCTGCTTTTTCAAACTCTTCCTTTGTAATATATTGTTGCATCTGCTCTTTTAGTCGTTCGATTTCCTTATGGATATGAATGTCTTTGCCTTTTCTTTTTGGTATTTTCCCACCATGGATCGCATTACCGCTATGAATCCGTTTAAATATTGGATCTAATTTCTCATTAAAGGTTTTATAACATTCCCCACAGCCAAATCTCCCTATTTCCGCAAACTGTTGATAGGTCATTCCACAATTAGGACACTTCAATTGTTGTTTGACTTGATTTAATCCGCTATTTGTTGAGCTCAAAGGCTGATCAATATCCAATAACCCTGACAGTAACTGGTGGATGGAAAAACTATTGGAACCTGGGATATACTCTCCTTTTTCTTTCGCACAAGTATCACAGATATGAAATTCCGTTTTTTCTCCATTAATAATCTTGGTAAAATGTAACGTAGCCTGTCGTTCTTGGCATTCTTGACAGAGCATCCCTTCTCCCTCCTTTTTATTCGTTCATTTCTTGATATTTTAAAGTGGCAATCATTGCTTGGAGCAATCTTGCCCGCATTTGATCTCTGTAAGGCAAATTTAAATTAATCGTCGATCGGTCTATTACACTAAGCATTAAGTTAGCTTCGCGTTTCGTAATTACCTCTTCATCATAAAGTCTTAAAATAATATTTTCCGACGACTGTTGCGCTATCCTTTTGCCGATAAGTTCACTAATTTGATCGAAAAGTTCAATTCTGTCATTTGGTTTTACTTTAATAATCCGAATATAGCCGCCACCACCACGTTTACTTTCAACCATATATCCTTTTTCCATAGTAAACCTAGTGCTTATTACATAGTTAATCTGGGATGGAACACATTCGAAACGTTCAGCTAGTTCACTTCTTTTTATCTCCACTAACTCTTTGCTACTTTTTTCAATGATTTGCTTTAAATAATTTTCAATTATATCTGAGATATTACGCATTTCATACCCTACCTCCCATCACTATGAAATGCAAACAATTACTTCATACTATGCAAATATTTGACTTTGACTATATTTGACTTTAATAATATTATAACGAAAAATTTTATTTCTGCAACAAATAAAACTTCATTATTTCCCCTAATCAGTATAGCCAGATAAACTTGTATTAATTCTATTTACCTTCAAAGTATATTTGATAAACATACGGATATTGATTTAATTTATCAGTCAGATTTAATATGCAGTTCTCATCTTCATACTCTACATATAATCTATATTCAACCATAGCTTTTTCGTTATATAATCGTTGCTTTTCAGCTTTTATCCCCTTTATATCAATCTCATGCTCTTCTAAAGCCGTAATTATTTCACTTAGACGACTCTTTTTTTCCCCCACTACTAAATAAATGTAGTGTTTTTTTCTTTTCATCAAGGAACTAAAGTTGATTTTACCTAACAAAAACAAACTAAGGATTACAATACATGTTGTTATTGTTGCTGCCACATACATGCCTGCTCCCACAGTCAATCCAATACCTGCAACGACCCATATGGAAGCGGCTGTTGTCAATCCTCTTACAGTGTACCCTTGAACAAGAATTGTTCCTGCTCCTAAAAAGCCAATCCCACTAACTACATAAGCCGCTAAACGAGATGGGTCAAAATTTACTACATCCCGATTCTCTGCCATATATGATTGAAATCCATAAAATGCAAGTAACATAATTAGACAAGAACCTACACTCACTAATAAGTGTGTTCGAAACCCCGCAGGATGCTGATGATATTCCCTTTCAACTCCAACTAATCCCCCTAGAGAAGCTGCTATGATTAACCGAATTGTAATAATAAATGTTTCATTATTTGTAATAAGCTCCCATTCCACAATTATTTACCCTCCTTTGCGTTAGCCACATATTCTAATCTATGCATCTATAAAAGAGGGCTTGCAAACCAGTAAGTATTTTTTCTATCTTAGCTACTATTTAATTATTATGTGTTTATTAATTCAGGGTCTTTCACTAACTAGCGAGTTGAATATGGGTTTTTTCCTGGGTGAATGGAACGTGGGGGTTTTGATCCTGATTGGGCCGAACCTGGTTCATTTTCCCCACCTTCAGGCTACCTCATTCTCGCTTATGCTCACGGTTTGAACCTGGGGGTTTTGATCCTGGTTGGGCCGAACCTGGTTCAACCGAACCTGGTTCATTTTCCCCTACTTCAGGCTCCTTCATTCTCGATTATGCTCTCCGATTGAACCTAAGGTTTTTGAACCTGGTTCAACCGAACCTGGTTCATTTTCCCCTACTTCAGGCTCTTCCATACTCGCCCATGCTCAGAGATTGA
>NZ_JAHQCS010000049.1 GCF_019042215.1 Evansella tamaricis
TACAAATAAAAGGAACTGAAAAAGTGGTTTTAAACTTTTTCAGTTGCTTCTTAATCGCTGCGGGGCACTTCGGAAGTGACAACCGAAGTCAAAGATCGGACTTCTAGTTGTCATTCCTGCACTGCCCTACGCTCGTGACCATAGGCGCTTGCGCTTTTCTTAATAAGTGCTATAAACGGATGAACATTCACTTTCTAGTGGAGAATAAAAGCAATGGAGCTTATATCGTCCTGTATTCCATTGTCCCCACCATTGGGCCGGACACGAACCTTCAGGCCGGAAGAACCATAAAGCAAAGTCTGCAGGATGATGCCGCTCCCCATTAACCAATCTCCTTGCTAACCGTTTATCTTTTTCTCGAGCGTGTTGATAGAAATAACTCTTCTGAACAGCTTCAAATCCTCCAGGAGACTGGAAAACCATTCGTTCCACATCATTAATATCGGTAAAATCAAGGCAGTCAGCACGAACTCGGTTCACCATGACGTTCCCGGCCTTAAGCATTCCAAGTTCTCCTTCCCCTTCCGCTTCCGCACGCATGAGTCGTCCTAAAAGGGCAATATCATTTTCACGAGCTTTTATGACAGCCACTAAAACACCCCCCTTAGAAGTTTTATTATGTGAAAAGCTAGCATAGGTGTTTAAGGAATCTATTACTGTCAATTATCTGCTACTGTTACTCGCTACAATCACTATTGTATGTGTATGTATGGATAGATTAAGCTATGACAGTTGGACATGGTTATTAATGGAAAAAAATTTAAACGATATTATCTTTTTATAAGGCTCTTTTCGCATAGATCGTTGTTTTCAAAGCAAAATTTTTGCTTGGATACACTACAGGCGGACGCTTTCATCACAGGCACAAGTGCGACAACTGCTCGTTCTTCGCTCTTTCTTCTTTGCCGCGGGCACGGCCTCAAAGAGGGTTACTTCGTCGAATCCACTGCGATTTGTTTCGACGGATACACTACAAAGCTTTACTAGTAGAGGAAGAAACAGTCTCGTTGGGGAACAAGTTGATGTCAGCTTCTGACCGAAATCCTTCTCGTGTTCCTCGTTCGGGAAGAACTTGAGACAACTTCTGACCGAAATCCTTCTCGGCCTCCCTGTTCGGGAAGAACTTGAGACAACTTCTG
>NZ_JAHQCS010000050.1 GCF_019042215.1 Evansella tamaricis
GGTATTCTCCTATCATGCGAGCGACGAGCGCAGCCATTGCCATACAAATAAAAGGAACTGAAAAAGTGGTTTTAAACTTTTTCAGTTGCTTCATAATCCCTGCGGGGCACTTCGGAAATGACAACCGAAGTCAAAAGCGGACTTCTGTTGTCATTCCTCCACTGCCCTACGTTCGTGTTCATAGGCGGTTGCGCTTTTCTTATTGTCTAGCTCCACCGCCTACTTGCAAGGGAACTGAAAAAGTGGTGCTTTTCCACTTTTACAGTCTCTCTAAGCAATGAGCATAGCCTGCTATTGGATACATAATCCTATAGTATACTAGACTACAAAGCTATAGAGAGTCATTTTAAATAAACAGGAGTTGAGACAGATTCATGATCCTTTATCTCATACGGCATGGGCAGTCAGAAGCCAATTTAAAAGGAATAATTCAAGGTCATAGGGACTATCCCCTATCCCATCTGGGTAAAAAACAAGCATTACTCCTTGGGAAATATTTTGGTGATTCAAAACGTAAAGTGGATTTAATATACAGCAGTGATTTAACTCGTGCTTATTTAACAGCAAAAGAAATTGCTTACGCAAATCAAAAAACAGTCACTTCTCTAGAAATCCTCCGAGAGGTGGGTTTAGGCCCCCTTGAAGGCTTGACGAGAGCGGAAATGAAAAATATGTTTCCATTATTGAAGCCAGAATCTTTACTCACTTCCGGAATTTCCGGAACCGAAGAAGTGGAATCCATTACTTCTCGCTGTTTGCAAATCAAGAATATGTTATCCCAAATACCGCCAGATAAAACAGTAGTAATGGTTTCTCATGGAGGATTTATAAGCATGTTCCTGATGTATCTTATGGCTGGAGAACAGTGGATGACCTTAGACCGACCATTTATTATTGGAAATACTGGAGTTTCAAAAATTGAATGGAACAAAGGTACAAAAACAAAGTTTCATTACATTAACAGATTAAGTCATCTCGAATCGGAAGCAGGATTCGAAACAGCGTCAATATTATATTAATAACGGAGTTCATTCAAATAAACACTATTTTTTTCTATCCCAAAAGAATGGTGTCAACCTTTAATATGCGAATCTATGGGAAAAACAGTGTACTTTCTCTACATTTATGTATCTTATCTCTATATTCTAAAAAAACAGCCAAATGGAAAGGGTTTCATAGTATAATAATATTGTTGAAAAAGACAGGAGAAGGAGTGTTGTCACGTGGAAAAATTCCGTCAAAGTATGTACGAATTAGTGGTGGAAACCTCAACAAACTTACCATATGATGTCCGCCGGGCCATCCGGAAAGCAAAGGAACAGGAAAATGCAGGAACACGGGCGGCGTTATCGCTAGCAACGATCACTCAAAATATAGAGATGGCAGACGATAACGTATTACCAATCTGTCAAGATACGGGAATGTTGACTTTTGAAATAAAAGTACCAATTGGTGCAAATCAGATAGAAATGAAAAAAGATATTTATGAGGCGATCCGTCAAGCTACCAAAGACGGAAAACTAAGACCTAATTCTGTTGATTCATTAACTGGGGAAAATAGTGGAGATAACATAGGCCCAGGTACACCGATAATCCATTTTGAACAATGGGAAGAAGATTACATTGATGCCCGGTTAATTATTAAAGGGGGCGGATGTGAGAATAAAAATATTCAATATAGCTTACCGATGGAAATCGAAGGATTAGGAAGAGCTGGCCGAGATTTAGACGGTATTCGTAAATGTATTCTCCATTCCGTCTACCAAGCACAAGGTCAGGGCTGTAGTGCAGGATTTATTGGAGTAGGTATTGGAGGAGACAGAATCTCCAGTTACGAGTTGGCGAAAAAACAACTTCTACGTGATGTGAATGATGTAAACGAAAACACAAAGTTAAAAGATCTCGAAGAATATATTATGGAAAAGGCTAATACATTAGGGATTGGCACAATGGGATTTGGTGGAGAAGCAACACTATTGGGCTGTAAAGTAGCGGCTCAGAATCGTCTGCCTGCAAGCTTCTTTGTTTCTGTTGCATATAATTGTTGGGCTTTCCGTCGCCTTGGTGTCCAAATGAGTGCCATTACAGGGGAAATAAACAACTGGTTATACCAAGAAGGGGAAAAAGTTAGCTTTAAGGAAGAGGATAATAAGGCTGTTGCCCAACAGGAAGAAGCAAAAGAAGTCGTTCTTCAAGCACCTATTACAGAAGAACAAATCCGGGAGTTGAAAGTTGGAGATGTGGTGGTTATCAATGGTGATCTTCATACCGGGCGAGATGCAATCCACCATCATTTAATGGACCACGATGCTCCAATTGATTTAAATGGACAAATTATCTATCACTGTGGACCAGTAATGTTGAAGGATTCAGATGGGGAGTGGCATGTGAAAGCGGCAGGTCCTACTACTAGTATCCGGGAAGAACCTTACCAGGGGGATATCATGAAAAAATTTGGTATCCGTGCCGTTATTGGTAAAGGTGGAATGGGGCCTAAGACGTTAAAAGCCTTGGAAGAGCACGGAGGCGTTTATTTAAATGCTATTGGCGGTGCGGCGCAGTACTATGCGGAATGTATTAAAAAAGTGGATGGAGTAGATTTAATGGAATTTGGAATTCCTGAAGCAATGTGGCATTTAAAAGTGGACGGTTTCCGCGCCATTGTCACTATGGACTCCCATGGTAATAGCCTTCATAAAGATGTGGATAAAACATCCTTTGAACGACTTCAACAATATAGCGAGAAAGTGTTTGCATAAAACTTCTAAGGAAGAAAAAATTTCATCATCATCTATGATTAGCGTCAGCGCACGATTTCCTTTTAAAAGGGAATCGTGCGTTTTTTAACACTATTTCTTTCACCTGAAAAGGATTTTTTGGAGGAGATGTGATGATGGTAATAACGATAACAAGGGGAACGATTCATGACTATGATATCATTCCAATTCTGTTTGATCAGGCAGGAGAAGATAGTATCGAAGTTAATAAACAATTTTTCTTGAATGAGAACAATATAATGCTGATAGCCTGGAAGGAGTGTGTACCATGTGGCTTCTTATATGGTTATCTTCTGGAGAGTGTTCACCGGAGGATGCCACAGCTTTTCCTATATTCCATTGATGTTTTTGCGGAACATCAAAATAAAGGAGTTGGAAGTCGTCTAGTAGAATCTTTTATAAATTTGGCTAAAGAAAAGAATTGTTCAGAGGTTTTTGTTATCACAAATGATCACAATGTCATTGCAAAAAAATTATATGAAGGAACAGGAGGACAAAGGGATATGCTTGATGAAATAATGTATATTTATCCCCTTGTGTAATCGTGTGAAAAATCAGTTTAATATAAGGAGAAAATGATCGGAATGAGCGAAATTACATTAATTACGGAATTCAAGGACGATGAAATTTTACGAAAGAGTTTCTTTGATTTAGCTAAAAGTACGTTCGGAGTAGATTTTAATCTTTGGTTTAAAAATGGTTTCTGGAATGAAAAGTATCAGTGTTATTCCTTCTGCTATAACAAAAATATAATTGCCAACGTGTCCGCCAATAAAATGGATCTCATTATAAATGGGAAATCAATCCACGCTGTGCAAATTGGGACAGTGATGACACATCCTGATTTCAGACATCGGGGATTAGCATCTAACTTAATGAAAAAAATATTGGAAGACTATAATAAAGACGATACTTTTTTCTTTCTTTTTGCAGACAAAGAGGTGGGGGAATTTTATCCTAAATTAGGATTCACGCCTAGAAAAGAAATATTGTTCTCCACTACTGTTAGTAGTAACAAGGGACATCGTAAGAACGAGGAGATAAAAAAATTAAATCCAAATCTAAAAGAAGACATGAATCTGATTTTAAGAATCTATGCTAATACGAAAACACAGTCCAGTGTTTTTGGGGTGAAAAATGCAGAACACCTCCTAGGATTCTATTGCCTATTGGCATACCCGAATGATATTTATTATGTGAAAGAGAAAAATCTAGTTGTAATATACAAGCAGGAAAATAACATATGTCATCTATATGGTGTATTTAGCGAAGGGGATGTATTGTTTGAAGATGTAAAAGGAATTGTTACGAATGAATCAATCAATAAGTTCCTCTTTCATTTTACTCCTGCTTTTTCTGACCTGGAAGCCGACAAGGACGAATATAAAACGAATGAGTACATTTTACTGGTGAGACCAAATAAAGTAGAATTGCCGGAACAATTCCGAATTCCTTATATTGCCCATTCCTAATGGATGTGAGAAGATTCCGTTTCAAGAAGAGAAGGGATTTTCTTTAGTGATTTAGCATAGGAAGACACATGGTATTAACAGGTTCCACTTCTATCGCAAAAATTAAAAATACATGTTGATTTGACTAACAAATTCCTTTCTGGTTTGTTAGTCTTTTCTCGGTAAGAATTTATAAGTTTTGGCACCTACGGGTAAGTTGTTTAGCGCCAGTGCTTTTTTTTATTTACTAATAAAGTATTGAGTGGTTTTACCATCCAAAATACGCTCTTCATAATGACCACTTGTAAATTCTTGAATGGTTTTTCGCCAGAAAGACTGGGCAGGGTGATTATTTGCGATTTGAAACACTTCCCATGGACCTTTATGATTTCTGAATATTGTCTGCGCAGCTAATTTACCTAACCCGTTCCTGCGAAACTTTTTCATAATAAAAAATTCAGCAATGGAAAAATAGTAGTCCCCTGCAGTATTTATTTTTCGGATAAGGGCGAAACCAACAAGCCGGTTATCATTCCAAATTAAATAAGGATATCGGTCGTTTTCTTCCCAATAGGCATCTAAATAAGAATAGTCTTCGAATAGCCCATCTTCCTTTACATATGCATCAACAAATTCCGAGAAGTCATAAAAATAAAACTGCATTAAGTTATTTATGATATTCTTCTCGCTTTTGGATGCCAAATTTAAAGTTATCATATATATATCCCATCCCTGATTTTTCATAATGGCAGCGTTTATTAGATTGTTCTACAAAATGGGAGAGAGTTCCTGCTATTTATATAAATAATAACTCACTCGTTATATATTAGAGAATCCTTTAGTAGGAGTCATGAGTGAAGAGGAATATAGTGGATGAAGGAAGAATTTAACAATATATAACCGATTGAAGGTGGTGGAAGATATGGAGAGCATGATTGTTAGTGAGATGGGTCAGGACGATTGGGAGGTAGTGAGTAACATATACTTAGAAGGTATTCGTACTGGGAACGCAACTTTTGAAACGAATGTACCCACATGGGAAAAATGGGATGAAAGCCATGTGAAGAAGTGTAGATTGGTAGCTAGAAGAAATGAGAAAGTAATAGGTTGGGCAGCATTGAGTCCAGTATCAAGCCGATGTGTTTACACTGGGGTTGCCGAAGTTAGTATTTATATATCAAAAAGTACATCAGGTCAAGGGGTGGGTAGTGCGATTCTATCTGAACTGATTAAAGAGAGTGAGAAGGAGGGGTACTGGTCCCTCAAAGCGGGTATCTTTCCTGAAAACAAAGCAAGTATAATGCTTCACAAGAAACATGGATTTCGCGAGGTAGGTATTCAGGACCGAATAGGTAAAATAAATGGGGTTTGGCGTAATGTTCTCCTTTTGGAAAGGAGAAGTGATGTTGTAGGAATTGATTAGATATGAACCCTTCTTTAAAGGATTTTTTTTAGAAGTATGAGCGAGTATAAAGTGGATATCTTAGTCTAGCTCCAGCGCCTACTCACTACGGGGCACTTCGGAAATGACAACCGAAGTCAAAGATCGGACTTCTGTTGTCATTCCTCCACTGCCCTACG
>NZ_JAHQCS010000051.1 GCF_019042215.1 Evansella tamaricis
CTCCTATCAGGCGAGCGACGAGCGCAGCCATTGCCATACAAATAAAAGGAACTGAAAAAGTGGTTTTAAACTTTTTCAGTTGCTTCTTAATTGCTACGGGGCACTTCGGAAGTGACAACCGAAGTCAAAGAACGGACTTCTAGTTGTCATTCCTGCACTGCCCTACGCTCGTGAGCCTAGGCGCTTGCGCTTTTCATAATTATAAGAATAAAAGTCAGAGAATAGGGGAATTCGGTAGGTAGGAGGGATGTGCACAATGAAAAAAATACTATTTGTCTGTACAGGAAATACATGTAGAAGCCCGTTAGCGGAAGCCATCTTCAAAAAGTATCAACCTAGCGGGTATGAAGTGAAATCAGCAGGTGTCCACGCACTGGAAGGAATGGCAATGTCCGAGGGGGCACGAACAGTTCTTTCCCAAAGGGGTATCGAAGAAAATCATCGTGCCACCACTCTTTCGAAAGAGATAATGGAATGGGCTGATATTATATTAACGATGACGGAAAACCATCGCCGGGCAGTAATTGATCAATTCCCATATATAGCAGAAAAGGTGTACAGCTTGAAAGAGTATATTTTAGATGACCCCAAAACCCAGGAAAAAATTCAACAGTTGAAACATCATATGGCTCAATTAGAATTGAAACGGGCTACGTTTTTGGCAAATAATCAAAACCAGATAGAAAAATACAATGAAACCAATGATATTTCAAATCAGGAACATTTAGAGGAAAAGCTGCTTCAGGAACTACAGCCTGACCATGAAGCAATTGCACAATTAACGGCAGAGTTACCTTCTTTTGATGTGGCAGATCCTTATATGTCTGATGTATCCGTATATAATGAAACGTATCTAGAATTGGAAGCGGCAGTGAAAAAATTAGTAAACAAACTTCAAGGGGAGAACGATAAATAGATTGAGATGGAAACATAAATAGAATAGTTGGGGGAGAAAGAGGAAATGAATTCAAGGAAAAAGGAAAGATCATTTAATATTCGAAAAAAATTAGTGATCGGAATAAGTGCGGTGGCTGCAATTACGTATGGAGTAAGCGCCGTTTTCCTCTTTTATTTGGCGGACTTTTTTGGGGAGTTCATCCAAGTGAATGAAAGGGTATACATATTACTCGTCTTTGCATTAGGTATATTGTGGTGTGGTATTTTAGGTTTTCTTGCAGCAGGATTTATTGTAAAACCGTTAAAGGCAATAGAAAGGGCTGCAACAAAAGTGGCTAATGGTGAAATTGATAAAAAGGTTGAAGTTCCGAAGTCCAAAGACGAACTGCAGGCATTAGCACTGGCATACAATAACATGATTGATAATCTAAAGACAATGGTGAAAGATATAAATGTAAATTTCGAGGAAACGAACGGAAAAGTAATGGATATGAAAGAAGCGTGTAAAGATGCAGCGAACCGTTCGGAAACAGTAAATTCCACTGTGGATCAAATTACTGCAGGGGCAGAAAGCTCCGCAGCATCAATACAGAACACTGCATCTTCCATGGAAGAAGTAACGCAAATTGCAACACAGGTTCAGGTGAATGCGGAAAACTCAAGCAAACTGTCCAATGAGATGGTTGAAACACTTGGTGACACGAAGTTGGTCATCCAGTCATTAGTGAATGGAATACAGAAACTGGCGGTTGAAAATAAGAATTCCCTTTCTGCCGTTAATCGTTTGGACATGCATGCGAAAAAAGTTGGCGAAATCATTTCTTTAGTTGGGGATATTGCGGAACAGACGAATCTTTTGGCGTTAAATGCTTCGATTGAAGCCGCAAGAGCCGGTGAACAAGGGCGAGGATTTGCGGTCGTTGCAGATGAAGTTCGGAAGCTAGCCGATGAAAGTGGAAAAGCCGTACAAGGTATTTCAGAATTAATCCATAATATTCAGATGGAAGTAGCCAATGTGGTAAATCAAATAACAGAACAAGTACAAGCAGCAACAAAAGAATCGGAAAAGGGAAGTCAAACGACGGAAGCCATTGCTGAAATGTCCACGTCTGTTAATGAGGTTGCTGCATCCGTGGAAGAAATCCTTCAACTTGTGGAACGGCAAGTATCCACCATAAAAGCAACAAATGAAGATGCCCAGCAAGTGGCTGCAGTGGCGGAAGAAACGTCTGCTGCGGCGCTAGATGTATCCTCGGTAACAGAAGAGCAGATGGCTATGATGGAGGAAGTATCTGCCTCAGCAGATCAATTACTGGATCAGGCAAACCAATTAAAGGAAACGATCAGCAAATTTAAGCTGTAAAAGGTTCTGCCAATTTCATTACGGTCCCGTTGGGCGGTTCCTGTCTAAATGTTAGGATACAGGTAGCATGATATGGGGACTTTTACGGGATGTTAGGACTGTTGTGAAAAAAAGGGTTTATTTTTTATGAAATACTACTGTTTCAATGACGGTTCCCTTGTTAAAATACGAACAGGTAGAAAAATATTGTTTTTCCTAAAAAGGGAAGGTAAGAAAGGCGGCAAGAATAATGAAGGTTGCGATTGGTTCGGATCACGGTGGTGTGAATTTAAAGGGTGAGATTATTCGTTTGTTAGAGGAACTGGATCTGGAGTATGAGGATGTTGGCTGTGATTGTACGGATTCGGTTGATTATCCGGACTATGGTATTCCTGTGGCGGAGAAGGTTGCGAATGGTGAAGTGGACAGGGGGATATTGATCTGCGGTACTGGGATCGGTATGTCCATTGCGGCGAATAAGGTGAAGGGTGTTCGTTGTGCGCTTGTACATGATTTATTCACGGCTAAGGTAACAAGGGAGCATAATGATACGAATATCCTTGCCATGGGGGAGCGGGTTGTTGGTCCTGGGTTAGCGCTTGAGATCGCCCGTGTTTGGTTATCAACGGAGTTTGAGGGTGGACGTCATGCCACTAGAGTAGGGAAGATTACGGAGTATGAAAATGGATCCAGTATCTAATCATTTAGATTATATGGCAGGGAATCATTCGTCATGAGCTGAGTGGTGGTATTAATTTCGGACAAAGGGGATGGTAAGGCATGGGAAAAATGGAATGGCAACAGCAGTTAGAGGTTGCGCTGAATGATCTCCAGCATGCCGCAAATTTGAGGTCCGAGCAGTTGATGGTTGTTGGAACTAGTACCAGTGAGGTTATGGGTGAGCATATCGGCCGTGCCGGAACGGGAGAGGTCGCTGAGGCCCTGTGGGAAGTGTTTGTGGAGTTTCAGCGCAAGACTGGGGTTGCCTATGCCTTCCAATGTTGTGAACATTTAAACCGTGCCCTCGTAGTGGAACGGAGTGTCGCGTTGGAGAATCGTCTCGAAGAAGTGTCGGTGGTTCCAGGCCCAAGTGCAGGGGGAGCAATGGCCACTTTAGCCTTTGAAAAAATGGAGAATCCTGTTATGGTAGAAGAGGTGACTGCTGATGCGGGCATTGACATCGGAGATACGTTTATCGGGATGCACCTGAAGCGGGTGGCGGTACCAGTGAGGAGTTCGGTGAAGTCCATCGGAAATGCCCATTTAACGATGGCGCGCACGAGGCCGAAGCTCATTGGCGGGGAACGGGCAGTTTATCAAAAAGTACATAAAGATAAATGTGATTAATAAAAATGTCGTTAAGTGGATTAAGTATTGGTTTCACACATAGTCAGTTAATTAATAGGAGGGTCTAGAAGAATGACAACGATCAAGACAGATACTCTTGCAAATGTGCAGGATCAGGATGGAGAAGTTTTTGCCGCTTTGCAGGCGGAATTGGGAAGACAGCGTTCTAATATTGAATTAATCGCATCGGAGAACTTTGTTTCTAAGGCTGTAATGGAAGCGCAAGGCTCAGTGCTTACGAATAAATATGCGGAAGGATATCCTCACAAGCGTTATTATGGCGGGTGTGAGCATGTTGATGTGGTAGAGGATATTGCTCGAGACCGTGCGAAAAAGTTATTTGGTGCAGAACATGTTAATGTGCAGCCACACTCTGGTGCTCAGGCGAATATGGCCGTTTATTATGCTATTTTGGACCATGGGGACACTGTCCTGGGAATGAACTTATCTCACGGGGGACACTTAACTCACGGAAGTCCTGTTAACTTTAGTGGAAAACAGTTTAATTTTGTCGAATATGGGGTCAATGAAAAAACTGGTATTTTGGATTACGACGATGTTCGTGCCAAAGCGATTGAGCACCAACCGAAGCTTATCGTTGCCGGAGCCAGTGCATATCCTAGGGAGATTGATTTTAAAGTATTCCGTGAAATTGCAGATGAAGTAGGAGCCTACTTGATGGTTGATATGGCTCACATCGCTGGATTAGTAGCAACAGGGGTTCATCCTTCACCAGTTCCTTTTGCGGAGTTTGTGACCACAACAACCCATAAAACATTGCGTGGTCCCCGTGGTGGAATGATCCTTTGTAAAGAGGAATTCGGGAAAAAAATTGATAAATCAATTTTTCCTGGAATCCAGGGTGGTCCGTTAATGCATGTGATTTCTGCTAAAGCAGTGGCTTTAGGGGAAGCCTTAGGAGAAGAGTTTAAGACATATTCGAAGCAAGTGGTTTTAAATGCGGCAGCTCTTGCTGGGGCATTGTTGGACGAAGGAATTAATCTTGTTTCTGGGGGAACCGATAATCATCTCGTTTTACTTGATCTGCGAAGCCTTGGTCTGACTGGGAAAGTGGCGGAAGAGGCATTGGACCAGGTAGGAATAACGACAAATAAGAATACGATTCCGTATGACCCAGAAAGTCCTTTTGTCACAAGCGGTTTACGTATTGGTACGGCAGCTGTCACGAGCCGTGGTTTTAAGGAAGAGGATGCCCGGGAAACCGGTAAGATTATTGCAAGTGTGTTAAAGGGACTAAGTGACGAGAACGTGATGGCCGAGGCAAAAAAGGCAGTAGAAAAGCTGACAGCAAAGCTACCTTTGTATGAAGAGTTAGGATAGGAAAGATTGTAACTGGCTACTTCAACCGTGTTTAGAAACCGCGTTGGCTCGTCTATCCATCCCAGTATTAGTCCCGTGGATGTAACTGAAGAAGGAAAACGGACAAATATCCATAAATAAAAGCATGCCAAGGATGATTCAATAAGCTTAGTTACCAAGCTTAAAGAAGACATCCCGTGGCATGCTTTTTTTCTTGGTTGGTCCGACATTTGTGGAAGGAATTGCGGGTCAACTTTGGACAAATGGCCGGAGTGATCAAATTGAATTGTCCGAACGGAGTCTGTGTTCGGACGTTGCCCAGAACAACCTTATTCGAATTCGATGCCTGAATCCCACGACTATACTAGCAAGCCATCAGAATCAAATAAAATTTCAAAAAAAGAAATAAGCTCAGCCCCGCCAAGCGGGGGGCTGAGCTTAAAGATACTCTGCTACATAAATTTTTAAACTTTACTGTTGCATATTTATATTTGCCCTGATTTGTTCCACGGCCTCGTCCAGTACTTCTTGGGGATCATCTCCTTGTGAAATGAAGTTGAGTGCATCAGCCATTGGCTCCCAAACGAGGGCCATTTCAGGTACGTTTGGCATCGGTTCTGCCACTTGAATTTGCTCCAATACTGGTCCCATGAATTCATCATTGATCGTCACATTTGAGTGAGCAGGTAATTCATTTGCAATCTCGAAATAACGTTCTCCATTCTCAGCGTTCGTCAAAAATAAAGCCAGTTCTGTTGCCCAATATAAGTTTTCCGAATAGTAGTTGACTAACCATCCTTTGTTACCGGAGAAGGAGTTTAGTGAATTTCCATCCCACGTTGGTAATGGAGCAATAGCTAAACTGTCTCCAATAGCTTCACGGTAATCTGCAATTGCCCATGGTCCTGTGACGGCCATCCCAGCTTTTCCATCCATAAAGAGACCATTTAGAATATCCATATCCATTCCCACAGGCAATAATCCATCCTGGAACCAGCTTTGGATGAGGCCAGCTCCTTCCACAGCACCAGCAGTTGCCAAGCCAATATCATCAGTGTCAAAAATACCGTCTGCATCTTGATGGAAGATGTATCCCCCTGGACCAGTTAAGAAGGGATAAGTAAAGTAAAAGTTCGTTCCATCAATAAGGAATCCGTAAGTATCTCCATCGGTTAAATTCACTGCGATGTCCATTAACTCATCCATTGTTTCTGGTGCTTCGGGAACTAAATCCTGATTATAGAAGAGAACATATGTCTCTACCACAGCTGGGATTCCATATTGAGTTCCCTCAAAACTGAATGATAGGACCGCTTCTTGATTATACTCTGCTAAGCGGGCTTCCTGATCTGGAGTAAGTTCCAATTCAGCTGCCAATCCTTGGACATGAATGTTACCCATGTGGTCGTGTGGTGTGTAAAATAAATCTGGACCCAAACCTTGCGGACCATCGAGAGATAAGCCATCTAACTGGTCAGACTGAGAGTATGGGATCATCTCCACGCCAATGCCAAACTCCTCTGTAAAAAGTGCAGTTAATTCTTCGTAAGCCTGGAATTGAATGTCTTCGTCATGTACCCACATTTTCAACATATCTGGTTTCTCCGGGATATCACTTGCTGTGTCTTCTGAGGTGCTGTCATTCCCATCACCTGTTTCTTCTGTGTCCTCGTCTGTAGTATCCACAGTTGTGTCGGTGTCAGTTGCAGCATCCTCCCCATCGCCGTTACATGCGACAAAAATAAATGATAGCGCTAACAAAAAGAGTAAAAAGAAAAGCGACTTTGTCTTAAGTTTCAACATTATTAATCCTCCTTAGTTATTTATCCCACAAGTTTAAGAAACAATTATGTGAGATTAACATGAATGGTATTTGATTAAACGTTTAATCTAAAAATACCATATAAGTGACAAAGGCACAACAGTTTTTTTTGAAAAAATTCATTTGTTATTAGAATAGTATTTGATTAAACGTTTTACAAATAGCAATCTTGTATTATAATAGCAAGTAGAATAATGTAGGGAAGAATGGAACGGTAGATGGAGGTAGTTATATGAAGCAGAGGCCAAATATACATGATGTAGCAGATCGGGCAGGCGTATCTATCGCTACTGTCTCTAATGTGATTAATGAAAAAGGACGGGTGTCAGAAAAAACCGTCTCAAAAGTGAAAATGATAATTGAGGAAATGGGGTTTACTCCAAATCTATCTGCAAGAAGTTTAAAGCAAATGAAAAGTAGTTTAATTGGACTCATTGTACCGTTTCAGCAAGATGACGGAAACCTTCAGGATAACCCCTTTTATTGGAATCTTGTATCAGGAATTGAAGCGGGGACGAGGGATCAGAAGTTTCATGTCATTATCTCCGGTGTGAATGAAAATAAGGGGGAAGTCCTTGACTTTGTGAAGGAGCGGAACATTGACGGCCTTGTTGTTGTGGGAACATATCAAGGATCTCCCATTATGGAACGGATTAAAGAAATGCAGGTGCCATGTGTATTTATAGACAGTTATTTAATGGAACCTGACTTATACCAAGTTTATTTGGACGATGAGCAAGGTGGCTACACTGGGACAAAATACTTATTGGATAAAGGGCACACGAAAATCGCCGTTGTAGGTGGGGAAGCAAAAGAAGACGGGGTAACGAAAGGACGTCTTCAAGGTCATCGAATCGCTTTGGAAAGTAGAGGACTGACATACGATGAGCGTTACCGAATCGAAACTCCAGGCAGTATGGAGGGAGGATATCTGGCAGCAGAAGAAATTCGTAAACTATCAGATGTGACTGCTGTCTTTTGTTTTTCTGATGTTGTGGCATTCGGTCTAATGAAAGGACTACATGACCTAGACTATAAAATCCCGGAGGACATTTCTATCATTGGATTTGACGACCTGTATTTCTCCAAATATGTATCGCCTCCATTGACAACCATCTCTCAGGATGTGAGCATGAAAGGAAGAATGGCAACACAATTATTAATTAAACAGATTGAGAAAATGGAAGTCGTCAATAAAAAAATAGTTTTACCCATAGATTTAAGGGAGAGGGAAAGCGTCATTGAATTGCCATCTGTGAAACTGAATAACTAGAACTGCTTTGAACAGCACCTTTCCACGTCAGTGGGTGAAGGTGCTGTTTTGTATACTTTCTGAAAAAAATGTTTCTATGGGATTATGTATCAAAGGTGAGGGTGTTTTTATAGCGTATTAAAAAATCGTCAGTTGGCTGATGAAGCTAATCATCGTTCCAATTAGGAGGACCCATTTTTTTGTTGAGCGATTCGTTTGAGGTTTGAAAAGGAAATACCCAATCGCCAATCCTGCAGGAATGGGCAGGAGGCCAAACCAAAAAATTAACGTTCCGAGAAAGTAGTAGCCGATGAGTTTTGGGATTAAGAGTTCTTCTGAGCGAGTTTCGCATGTGAAGTATCCGAAGGCAACGGAACCGATAATCGGAAATAGATAAACTAGGAAATATAATAGTGCTGTCATGTTTACACCTGCCGCTCTTGAGTGTGTTAAAGTGGAGTTTGTAAAATGAGTATACCATGTCTTGTTCGGGTAAAACGGAAGAAGATTCGTGTAATTTCGAGATTATTTTCAGGATTGTCATGGATTTTTCACGTTTATGTTGATTACTGCTTGAATCGTAGTTTCTTTTTATGTAGAATTTTCACAGAAGATAGTTGGCAATACTAGTCATCAGATTCAATATTTTATAAAGGAGCGGAATCATGGGCAAAGTTTATGTGTTTGATCATCCCCTTATTCAGCATAAGTTAACGTACATACGCGATAAAAATACGGGCACGAAAGAGTTTCGGGAGTTAATTGATGAGGTGGCAAGTTTAATGGCGTTTGAGATTACCCGGGATCTCCCTCTACAGGATGTGGAAGTGGAGACGCCGGTGGGAACTGCGAAAAGTAAACTGATTGCTGGGAAAAAACTCGGGTTGGTTCCTATTTTACGGGCTGGGTTAGGTATGGTGGACGGAATTTTGAAGTTAATTCCGGCGGCGAAAGTTGGTCATGTTGGTTTGTACCGGGATCCGGAAACACTTAAACCTGTGGAATATTATGTGAAACTTCCCAGTGATATTGAAGAGCGGGAGTTAATCGTCATTGATCCGATGCTTGCAACAGGTGGTTCTGCGGTGGAAGCTATTCATTCTGTAAAAAAACGAGGTGCGAATAACATCAAGTTAATGTGTCTCGTTGCGGCACCTGAAGGGGTGGAAGAAGTGCAAAAGGCGCACCCGGATGTGGACATATATTTAGCGGCCATGGATGAAAAATTAAATTATAAAGGATACATCGTCCCTGGATTAGGAGATGCGGGAGACCGGTTGTTCGGGACGAAGTAAGGTAAGTTTAAGGAACTTTACGTTGAATATAGTAGTTATGGAAGCTAGCTGGCCCATTAGGTGTGCCGCTAGCTTCTTTTTTTAAAGGCTTTGTTATCGTTCAATGTTGATTTTTGCGAAATTCACTCCCTTTCACCACGGGCACAAGTGCGACATCTGCTCATTCTTCGCAGTGTCT
>NZ_JAHQCS010000052.1 GCF_019042215.1 Evansella tamaricis
CCGTGAACTGTCCGAACTAGCCGTAAGTTCGGACAACTGAAACCGGAAATGGCTGTGAAATGTCCGAACCGGCCGTGAGTTCGGACAATTGAAGCGGGAAAACGCGATGAACTGTCCGAACTAGCCGTAAGTTCGGACAACTGAACCAAGAAATCGCCGCGAATTGTCCGAACCCAAGCCCACAAATGCAGACCAGCACTGTTTAAATAAATACACTTAAAAGAAAGAGTGATTAAAAATGGAATCCCAAACTAGCACATACCCACCAAGAAGGACCATCCACTTCCGTAAATCCTTTATGAAATTCATGAAACGCCCATCCGTTATGATAATCGTACTCCTTATCATGATCGCTGGCATATCTGTTAACTCTGACAACTTATCTGCTAGCCAGCAGACGATAGATTTGGATAATCTAGAATCTTGGAATTCCGTACATTACTTTACAGATCCTCCCGGAGACCACAAAGGGGATATCGATCTACTCAAAGTCTATGTTACAAACGATGAAGACTTTATTTATGTAAGATATGATGCTGCATTCACTGGCAGTCAGAATCGCTTTGGAAATACCGGATTTGGATTGACACTATTAAATGAGCAAATAACAGAGGAAAATCTATCAACTATAGAAAGAAGAATTACTGATCGAGATGTCATCGCTTGGGTAGGATTTACTCAAAGTAATGGAATGTCATTGTCTATAGAAACAGGAAATAACTTAAAACAATATCTTCCTGATAGTTATGCAAGAGTATTTACAGAAGGTGCAGATATAACCATCGTTGCCAAATTCCCATTTTCAACATTTCAGGATTTAGGCATGGGACATATTAAAAATGGAGCTGTATTTCCATTATGGTTAGAGCGGACAGCAGGAGCTGCTTTTAATTCTAATATTCAAGATAGAGCACCTGATAACGGCTTCTTTGCGTATGACTCGGCGTCTGGGACACCTTTAGCAATAGGATCAGAATATTCCTCCGCCAAGGATATCCTTTCTTACAGATTTATGGGAAAAGAAGAAATTACTTCCAACAAAAACCCGGATGCTGGCACAATCAATATCGTATTAGCCGAAGGTACCGACCTGACCAACCTAGTCGCAAACTTCACACTCTCACCTAATGCCCAAGGCGCAACCGTCAACGGCACGAGACAAACTAGCGAACAAACCGCCAACGATTTCACCAGCCCTGTGATATACACTGTCATCGCAGAAGACGGATCAACAAAAGACTGGACTATCACCGTGACGACGTCGTCACAACAGCCAGATCCAACACCGGAGCCGAGCGACAACGCGCACTTGTCCAACCTTACCGTTGGAGGCGGATACGAGCTCAGCCCAACGTTCACAGAATCACAGAAAGATTACACCGTCAACGTCCCGTTCAGCACAGACAAAATCAACCTGACAGCGACCACATCCGACGCCAACGCCACCATCACCATCAACGGCACGAGCGCAACGAACGGAACCGCACACGAAGTGACCGGCCTCACCGTCGGCAACAACCCGATCCCGGTCGTCATCACAGCAGCAGATGGCACAACAACAGCAACATACACCGTCACCGTCAACCGCGCCGCACCCGGTGCACCCGACGTGACCATCACTACACCAAAGAATGGCACATGCCTGAACACGAACCGCCCGGACATCACCGGTGAAACAACCGCCAACGACGGCGCAACCGTCCAAGTGACGATCGGAAACAACACCTACAGCACAACTGCCCAGGATGGCGCATGGACCGTGACTGTCGAAGACGACCTCACCGACGGCCAACACACCGCCAACGTGACCGTTACCGACCACGGCGCAGAAGGAACCGCAACAACCACCTTCACCGTACTCACCGGCAAACCCGTGATCACCTTACTAGGCGAAGCCGAAGTGCGAATCACCTCTGGGGAAAACTATAGTGATGCCGGTGCAACCGCAGTGGATGCCATCGGGGGTGACATCACAAGCAACATCGTAACAACTGGAAACAATTTCGATACATCTGTACCAGGTGTATATGGAGTCACATACAATGTTCAAGACGCAGCCGGAAACTCAGCAGACGCAGTCACTCGATCCGTGACTGTCATGCCCAACCAAGTGACAATCGAAAGCCCAGAACCTGGCAAAATTAAAGTAACCGATGCCACTCCAGGCAGCGAAGTCATTCTATATGATGAAGACGGCCATGAAATCGACAGGGGAATCGCCGATGATAACGGAGAATATATTTTTGACGACGTCCCTCCAGGAAATGGCTATGAAGTCACACAAAAAGAAAACGGAGTAGAAAGCACCCCGTCGAATAAAGTAGACGTTCAACCAGAACCTGTAACAATCACTTCTCCGAACCCAGGGGTAATCGAAGTAACGGGAGCATCACCAGGAAACGAAGTAACACTATATGATAAAGACGGCAACGTAATCGACACAGCCATCGCAGACGAGAACGGCACAGTCACATTCGAAAACGTGGACCCAGGTGAGGACTACTACGTCACGCAAAAAGAAAACGGAGTAGAAAGCGCCCCGTCGAATAAAGTAGACGTTCAACCAGACCCTGTTTCGATCACTTCTCCAAACCCAGGAGTAATCGAAGTAACGGGAGCAACACCAGGCAACGAAGTAACACTATATGATAAAGACGGAAACGTGATCGACACAGCCATCGCTGACCAAGATGGCAACGCAACATTCGAAAACGTGGATCCAGGCGAGGACTACTACGTTACACAAAAAGAAAACGGAGTGGAAAGCGCCCTGTCGAATAAAGTAGACGTTCAACCAGACCCTGTAACGATCACTACTCCAAACCCAGGAGTAATCGAAGTAACGGGAGCAACACCAGGCAACGAAGTAACACTATATGATAAGGACGGCAACGTAATCGACACAGCCATCGCAGACGAGAACGGCACAGTTACATTCGAAAACGTGGATCCAGGCCAAGACTACACCGTGACACAAACGAAAAACGGAGTAGAAAGTGCCCCGTCGAATAAAGTAGACGTACAACCTGAACCTGTATCAATCACTTCTCCAAACCCAGGAGTAATCGAAGTAACGGGAGCAACACCAGGCAACGAAGTAACACTATATGATAAAGATGGCAACGTGATCGACACAGCCATCGCAGACGAAAACGGCACAGCAACATTCGAAAACGTGGATCCAGGCCAAGACTACTACGTCACGCAAAAAGAAAACGGGGTGGAAAGCGCCCCGTCGAATAAAGTAGATGTTCAACCTGAACCTGTATCGATCACTACTCCAAACCCAGGAGTAATCGAAGTAACGGGAGCAACACCAGGAAACGAAGTAACACTATATGATAAAGATGGCAACGTGATTGACACAGCCATCGCTGATGAGAACGGCACAGCAACATTCGAAAACGTGGACCCAGGCCAAGACTACACCGTGACACAAACGGAAAACGGAGTAGAAAGTGCTCCGTCGAATAAAGTAGATGTTCAACCTGAACCTGTAACGATCACTACGCCAAACCCAGGAGTAATCGAAGTAACGGGAGCAACACCAGGCAACGAAGTAACACTATATGATAAAGACGGCAACGTAATCGACACAGCCATCGCAGACGAAAACGGGACAGCTACTTTCGAAAACGTGGACCCAGGCG
>NZ_JAHQCS010000006.1 GCF_019042215.1 Evansella tamaricis
AAGATATACCCGTAAGATTGTTAAAAGACCTGCAGCAATTTTGTTGTTTCGTAAGAATTCCATAAACATGTTTCATTCCCCCTAAGGTTAGTTTTATTGTAGGATAGTTTGTAATCAACGTCTTGATGTTCGTTTTGGCTCAGCAAACCCTTTATTTCGGTCTGAAGATCCACATGGCTTTTTCCTGAAAAAATTTTATGAAATAATGGCTATTGAGTAATGTTTTTAAAGGTTGTTTTTACCGTTTGTTTTTGTGAGTGATCACTAACTATCTTCACTCCTAGTATATAACGGATTAGTTTGTGACAACCGGCACATCTGTGAACGCTCTGTTACAGACTTGTGGAGGAATTGTGACTTTAATCACACCACTATCTATTTAGCGTGCCACAATGCCATAATGAGAATGTTTATAAGATATGGATAGGGGGTTTTATTAATTAGCAGTTTACTGATTCTCACTCGTTTAGTGCCGGAACTTGTTCATGGTGACAAGTTCCGGCACTAATTGATTACAATTATTTTAACTGGACCCGTTTAAATGTGTCTGGGTATTTAGCCAGTTCTTGTTGCTCTTCCTTAGAGATCATGTCAGAGATTGGCTTATAGCTGATGGAAATAATACGTTCATTGTCTTCCAATCGGTATGGTGCAAATGCTTTTCCTATGTTCCCGGTCAACTGATTATCCAAAGCTAAGGCCATCACCGGAGCATCACCGGAAAATTGGAAATCCCTCAAGGAAAACATTCTAATATTCTTATTTTTTTGATCTTTGTAATATATCTCACCATTTTTCACATCAAAAACAATGCTCCAATACGTAAATGTAGGGGGAATTTTCTTTCCAATCCAATTCCATATACTTTGAAATGATGGTTTTACAGATACTTCCTCTAGAATTCGAAAGGCTTCTGTGACGTGATACATCTGGGACGGAGGAGGATTTGTTTCTGTTCTTGATGCATTTCCTCCCTTCTGATGCACCTCTTCTACGAGCCGGTATGCCAACGTAAATCGGTCTAATGATGTTGCCTTTCTCGAAAGTCTATCAATTGATTTTTTCCGGAATTGTTGCGCATAGGAGGCCGATTTGTTAAAGCTCGTGTTCGTAATTGTATAGAAGTCACTGTTATCTGTAACTTGGGCAACACCTTCGATAAACTCAATGAGCGCTGTTTTTCCAGATGCATCCATCACTGTATAATGAAGCTCATAAATGGATTTTTCCAAGCGGATCTCATGGAGATGCTTTATCACTTCATCCACCGAGCGATAGTTATCCAACTGATATTGAATCCATTGTAGTTCGTTTAAAGCTGGGCGTTCATCCTTTTGTGGAAAAACACCGTCTTCGTGAAACATCATTGCAATGGTCAGCCCAGTTTCGTTCATACCGCTCATGGGCAGTTCCCTTCCGAACTGGCTAAATGTGACGGTCCCATATTTTGTAATCCAGGCTACCTTCCGCTCTCCCTCTTCTGTGAGGGATTCTTTCTTTAGACCTCTTGGACTTACTACGATCAACCCGTGACCATAATAAAAATCATAGTTCTGTCCCAGTAACAATGTTTCGTCTTTGTTCAACGTAAATGTGGTGCACATTAAAAAAACCTCCTTTAGATTACCTTTCTGTACTACTAAAGTATCAGGAATCCAGGAGATTTTTTTGATCGTGGTTGCTACTTTCTTTGAAAATTGACCTTTATATTTCCCAAAGGCCTCTAGGGTTCTTTTGTGGTTGTTACTGTCATCATCGCTTGTTTATTTAATGGAGAGGGAGATGGTCATTTTGGAATTGTCGTCGTAAGGTCCGCGGAAACCACTGCCGTACTGCTCGATCAAGTAGTCTGTTGTCAGCACTTCAGTCAAGAGGGGGATCCGGTAGCTGTAGATGAAGTGGTAGGTGTTTAGAATCTTCCCTTGCTCGTCTTGAAAAAGTCTTCCGTTGTGGATATACGTGACGACCTTCACGTTTTTTATTTGTTTCCGTATCATTCCATGGGGTAGGTGATAATTCATTTCATTCTCAGGTGTTGGGATTGATTTTGAGGTTTCTGCCGTTTCGTTTTGTTTTTGGGTCATTTGATTCGACAAATTTCGGGAGGTGACAGGCACCTGTTCTACGGCGATCAGTTCTTTAAAGGTGGGGATTTGTTTTTTCGTATCTATGTCATAACATACGCGGTAAATGGTGTTTCCTTTTCGATTGGGAATTTGAGGTGCAACTTGTAGAAATTGTTCCATGGCATGTACAATCGTGTGAACTTGATTGTCATCTGATTCTCTTTCGAATCCTACTAAATGGAGGTTTTCAATGGTTTCCACTGTTTCTTCTACGTGAACTTTTCCTTTAAAGGCTTTCACTTTTAGCTGTAGGGAATCGAGGCTGAGTTTTTTCATTTCGAAATTCAGTTTTCCATTTTTTTGCATTTCTTTTCGATATTTTGCAGGTGTTTGACCAAACCTCTTTTTAAAGTTGCGGGTGAAGACTTCTTGGGAATGAAATCCGTATTTGATTGCAATGGTCAGCATGTCTTCTTCTGTATTTTGAATACGTTCCGCAGCTTTCATTAAAATTCTGCCCTTCACGTATTCTTGGACAGAGTGCCCCACCACGGCCTTAAATAAGCGGTAGAAATGAAATTTTGATATATAGGTGCTGCGAATTCCGTCTTCCACAAGTTGGTTCATGTGGAACTCATTTTCCAGCTCCTTTTCAATGTAATCTCCGAACCGTTGTATCCCCTCAAGATAATTCATTGAACTCACTCCATTACTTGGATTTTAATTCCGATGGAGTTCCACTTCCCCATCACTGATTACCCACGTGGCTCTTTCGTTTTCCGTTGTATACGTAATGTCATATGGTCCGGTTCCAGATGCTACGAAATATAGTGGCGCATGGATTTCTTCTCCTGGTGGCACCATCTCTCCCATGATTTCTTCCAGTGGATAAATATCCAGTTCCCTGCCTCTGGAATCACTGATAGAAAATAAACTAGCGGTGGCATAATTGTTTTCGTCTGATGTATTACGGAAGGTTATTCCTAATCGTACCACGAAACGGGGAGTATATATTTCTTCCTCTAATCTCCTCGTGATCGTTGAACCCCCTGTGATGGAGATTACTTCGTTCTCAAACTCCACCTCATCATTCATGCGAAAGTTGCCTATATATTCTAAATTCTCCTCCCTTTCTCCTTCCCGGGCTGCCAATCGCTCTTCCATGTTTGTTTCATAAGCAAAAAGATTTTCCCCATCAGAGTCCTGGAAGATGATAGTAGGTTCTTGCTGGTTCTGGTAAAACGTCGATGCTTTATAGGCTTCTCGGATATGTGGTTCTACGACGGATCCGATCATATCATATGTAAATGGCATACCTTCGTCAAGTGGATTAAAGGTAATCACAATTGTTTCATGGTCAACCATATAGTTTTCTCCGGTGGCATATGTTTCGTCTTCTGAGACCCAGTGTAAAAATGCGCGAAACTCCGCTTTCGTAAGGCGGATTTCTTTTTCTACCCAATCTTCTAACTTAATGGATGCCCAATCCCTTTCTCTTTTTGGTCCATCCCATTCTTCCTCGTCAGCCGAGGTCAATGTTTCATCGATCGTTGCTTCTTCTCCACCTGTGTCATTTGTCGTTGACTGATTTGGCTGGTCCGATACATTATTGTAGCTGGAGCAAGCCATTGTTGTAAGAATTATCGTTAAAATTATCAGGCTTATTGTAATCCATACCTTCATTTGTGAAAAACCTCCTAAATTCCAAAGAACATTATAACATGAATCGGGAGGTGCCTGTCACTTGTCGAAATCGACAAGTGACAGGCACCTCGCATCTTAATTTTTGTTTCTTTTTACCGGACTATTCTTCTTTTGGAAAAATGTTGTGGAGCTGGATTCTCAAATGGCTTTACTTTTTAACAGAATTTAACCTTTTATATCTATACTTTATATTATTGCGTATGAAAATGAGGTGTTATAGATGAAGCGATTATTGATTGTAATAGTAGGGAGTGTTACTTTCTGTTTGATGAGTGCATGCAGTATTTCCATAGAAGAGTTTGTAGGTAAAGATGTTGATGTGAAAAGTACAGAGACCGCGTCGGAAGAAAAGGGAGTTTCTGAAGAGAACCATGAAGATAATTTACCCACTGTCAGTGTTCTTGATATGAGGGAAGAGGAATTATTGAAAATTGCCAGTTCCATTTATCATGAGGTTGATTTAATCTATCTTGCGAAAACAGAAGAAGAATATGATCAGTTAGTTGAATCCACCTTTATTGATACAGAGTATTATGGGGAAAGGTTATTGGAGTTTTTTGAAGTAGGCGGCCGTTATATGTCCATTGAAACCACTTTGTATGATGAACAAATTCAAATAATTGACGAAAGTTCCTTCGAATACATTCTTAAGTACGAAATGATTGCCATCACAGAAGATGGTCAAGTGGATTTGTATGATCATGGGAACTTCATCCAAATAAATTTCCAGATGGATGAAGGGGGCGAATTTAAGATTAGTGAAATTCCATAGTTTATGGATGTTAGACGCAGTAGTTCAGATATTGTAGAAAAAATTTCAGTTAACATAAAAAACACAATAGAAATATGGGTATAAATAAATGAAAAATCGCACTTTAAATAACAGCTAAATTAACACTTTCAATATAAAGGGGAGCATTCAATGATTATAAAATGAATGCTACTTTTTCTTTTTATTGTAAAAATTTCATATACAATGGGATTAACAAACAATAATAGAGGTGGTTTTTATGGAGATTGAAAATATATTTGGCAATTTACCTACTTTAGAAACAGAACGTCTCTTATTAAGAAAAATAACTTTTGAAGATGTTGAAGATATGTATTACTATGGCTCTAATGAAGAAGTATCTAAATATGTTACTTGGGAAACTCACAAGACATTATCTGATACTAAAGAGTTTGTTGAATTTGTATTAAACCAATATGAGAATAAGAATGTTTCACCTTGGGGGATAGAGTGTAAAGAAAACGGAAAGTTTATCGGAACAATTGATTTTGTCTCGTGGCAACTAAAACATAATGTAGCTGAAATTGGATATGTAATTTCTCAAGATTATTGGGGAAAGGGTATCGCAACAGAAGCCGCAAGTGAAGTTATTAAATTTGGCTTTAACAATATGGAGTTGGTTCGTATTCAAGCAAGATGTTTCGTTGAAAATAGAGGTTCAGAACGAGTGATGGAGAAAACAGGGATGTCTTTTGAAGGTATAATTAGAAAAGGTATGTTCGTAAAAGGAGAACATCAAGATTTAAAAATTTACTCTATTCTAAGAGAAGAGTTCTCCTCTATTTATAAAACTAAAATAGAAAATGAAAATAATTTTTAAGCAACTTGAAATTTCAAGCTGCTTATCTTATATATAATATCCTTTAACTGGAATTCTTTATTTGTAATACCTAAACGTTGTGCAAGAGTAAGTTCTTTTCCATTGGCTGATTTGTAGGTTTCACAAAAGCTGTAGAATGTTCTTAGAATGGTCAATGCGTATTGAGCATACTTCGGATTGAAGTTGGCGTATATATAACTTTTCCATCGCCTCTTCCTGTCATCAAGGGGCTTTCAAGGATAGATAGTCTTCTGCGAATTTGTAAAACTAATTCGTATCGTTTTCATTCACATTCATTAATCTGTAATTCTTGTTTTATCGTCATCATCTTTTTTATTGGATATGAAAAGGCGTCTACATTCTTTAATGTAAACGCCTTTTTCATCTATTTTAAGGGAGTATAGCTAAATTAATTTTATTCCTATCCGATTACTAATGTTAAGCAACTTGGTCCGCTGTTTTACTGAATTTACCTTTGAATACAGTTTCTTTAATGTAAGGCATTACCCAACGGTCGCCACCGATTCGGCCTGCGTTGTATCCAGCAGCAAGGATGAATACGGTCAAAAGAAGCATCCAAGGGTTAGAAGAGATTGTACCTGCGAACATGAACGCGAAGTTCATCATGATTCCGAAAAATGCCGCCGCTGTTGTTAATACACCAAGTA
>NZ_JAHQCS010000053.1 GCF_019042215.1 Evansella tamaricis
ACCCCGCAAGGTGTGAAACACCGAGGAGGCTCCCGAACCGCCCGCGGAAAGGGAGTGAATTTCGCAAAAATCAACATTGAACGATAACAAAGCCTTCCAAAAAAGGAGGTGAGGATATGTTGAAACATGGAAGACCTTTTTCGGATAAGTATTTATGGTATATTTTGAACTGGTTATTATTTGGTCTTTTAGGGAGTATCTTTCTCTGGCAGTGGAACTGGGCTTACGGAGTAGTAAGTGTTATCCTTGCTTTCCTTTTGACTTTTGGAGTAGACTTTCTCTGTCGGTATTTTGTGAAAAATAAAGTGAGGGCAATGGTAAAAGAGGAACCCATCATCATCGTTGATGCTATCCGAATGCAGCAGGAAAAAAGAGGGTATCTTGTTCTAACAAAGAATTTTGTTTTATTTGTACCATTATTACGAAGAATTAAGACGGTAATCGAATCGGATCAAATCGTAAGACAAGATTCGGAACGGTTAGTGGTTGAAATTACTGCAAAGTTTCCGAACAAATATCGTGTATTTACTTTTGCTGTACTCTCTACTAAAAAACTCCTCCCTATTCTAAAAGATATGACGGGTGAATCTCTGCCTTATAAATATGACAGATTGGAAAAGCATTTATAAAAAAGTAAAATGGGAAGGAATCCATGTCTTATGTTGTACTATATACCTATTAAACTTTTCATGGCAAAATAAACGGCGAGCCATTCTCTAGGGAATGCTCGCCGTTTATTATTCCTCTATCGGATACGTCCAGAACCGTTCCTTCGTAAGCCGCTCTTTTACTTCTTCATCCCCATTTTCATAATGTTCTTTCATGGCCTCAATCATTCCCGCTGTTTGTGATTGATGTGCTTCAATCACCTTAAGTTTTTTGTCCGCAAATTCCTTTATGTCAATGATTATATCTGGCTCGCCAATAACAGCTTCACAGCCTTCAGAAAAAGCGACGGCATGAACAACAGGTTGTTCCTCTACTGGTAGCCGTTTTACTGCCTGAATTACCGCTGCTCCTGTAGCGTCATGGTCAGGGTGAACGGCATAACCTGGATAAAAGGTGATGATTAAGGAAGGTTTTATTTCAATGATAGTATTATATAATCTCTGAATAAGTAATTGCTGATCAGTAAATTCGATCATCTTATCCCGCATACCAAATGGACGTAAATCCTTAATACCTAAAAGCTTACAAGCTTCGAGGAGCTCCTTTTTTCGGATTTCCGGTAAAGTTTCCCTGTCGGCGAAAAGGGGTCTTCCCATGTTTCTGCCCATTTCCCCTAATGTAAGACAAATATATGTTACTGGAGTTCCTGCTGAAGTATAAGATAAGATGGTTCCAGCAACTCCGAATGCTTCATCATCTGGATGTGGAAAAACTACTAAAATATGACGCTCCATAACATTCACTTCCTTTTGAAGGGTTGGCCCGAGAGTAAAGAATGTATCTCGACTTTTATTTTGGGAAAGGTGTTTCACTTAGTTGGAAAGCAATAGCCAATTTTCCGTCCTTATCATGTCCTGCAAATAACACCTGGCCCTTTTTATTGATTTTCCAGTCCGTTAACCCTTCTGCATAAACATAACCTAATTCTGTCTCCATGCCAATGCGATAGGGTCCATGTCCTTTAATAGTCCCATTCAAGAAAGTAAGTTGAACATTTCTAATAAACGTTCCTGCCGATAAAAAGGATTGATTTCGATGGGAAGCATAGGCACCGTTTGTTGTTTCTAAATGGACGTATAATTGTTTTCCCTTTAAGTCTGAGAGTGTTTTTTGTGCCATTTGCGGATCAATTGGCTTCAATGTATATCCCTCCTGAAATCAAATAAAGTTATTCCATAGTCAAGCTTTTATTAAACATAGTCTACTAAATAAGAACATATTTGTCGTTCAATTTGCTTATGTGTTGTTAACTTTGGCTAATTCTTTTTTAAGTGTAAGAGCAACTTCTTTCATTCCATAAATCCCCGCAATAGCCTCTGCCTGTGGATTATAATTTGTATTCGTATTTACGTCGTATGTGAAAACCTGACCTGATTCATCCGTAATATTTTCTATTCCTGCAAAATAAATCCCTTCACAACGGAGAAATTCTTCATACTTTTCAATTAATGGACTAGAGAAATGATCTATAATTTCAAATTTGGGACGAATGGAAACGTTATTTTTCTCATTCCCATTACTGTCTGTGGGACAGAATTGTTCTCCAATAGTGCAAGCTTCAGCGGGACAAAGTTCAAACCCTTCCGATGTATCTACACGTACTGCATACATGAACTTCCCACCAACAAATTCACACCTTGTAATGGTTTGATTAGGTGACTGAATATATTCTTGAAGAAGCATTACTCCGTCAACAGACGGCTCTAGTTTATTGCCTTGAATCCAGGAATCTAATGTTTTACTGGAATCAAATTTATGAACACCCAATCCTTTTCCGGCCCGGTTATGTTTCGTAATAAAAGGGGAAGGAAAATTCTCCGCAGAAGAAAGGATGGCTTCATCGCCTACAGCTGCTGTTGTTTTTGGTGTTAAAATATCGTATCGTTTTAATGCTTCATATTGAGCAACTTTACTAAGTTCTAACTGTAATGCATTTCTTCCATTTAGTACCCTTCGACCATACCCCTCAAGCCAAGTTAACACAGCGTGGGTTAGTTCCGGTGCATAACGGTGGCCCCTTGAGTGAGAGGATGCACTCATTCGATTATAATATACTCCTGTTGGAGGAGATTCTTCCAATGGGACGATACCCTGGTGTAGATGCCAGTCTTCAAAAGGAACTTTTAAGTCACTTAATGCATCGAGTAATGGCTTCGTCCACTCATCATTCTCATGTAATATATATATTTTACTCATTTATGTAACCCCCAAAGAAATAATATAATAGCTACACTTCTGTTTAATTTTTATTGTATCATTTATACTCTTAACCCTGTAGTTTGTTGTTTGTATCACATGAAAGTATAATATAGTTAGTTGGATGGAATGGATTTTTAGCGATAATGGAGGAATATAGGGGACAAAAAAGTTCCCTTGAAACTAGAATGGTTTTTGCCTTTAAGCAGAAACATTCCATTCGGGAACAAGTTAGGTATTATTTCATCGGTCGGATGCTTTTTTTAATGCTTCTATGATACGGGAGTGATCAAACGGTTTAACGATGAAATCTAGTGCTCCATGTTGAATAGCTTCAACAATTTTTGCCTGTTGTCCCATGGCAGAACACATGATTACTTTTGCATTAGGGTCAGTTTTTTTTATCTCCTGAAGTGCTTCAATCCCATCCATCGTTGGCATGGTGATATCCATTGTAACAATGTCTGGATTCAATTCCTTATATAGATCTACGGCTTCTTGACCATTTGCAGCTTCCCCAACTACATCGTAACCAGCACTAGTTACAATACGTTTTAAAGTCATTCTCATAAAGGCTGCATCATCTGTAATTAATAGTTTCGTCAATATATTTGCCTCCTCTACAGTCCGTATGTCTTTACCAGTTTTTATCTTCCTTTAAATATAGTGCTAATGGTATAACGTGTCAATGATATCACATTACAAAATACCTATTAATCGTAGCTATTTATTTTATAGCTTTATATAAGTCATTAAATAATGTAAGGAGATGCGGAATGCATTTTGAAGAGTAATACTATTTTTTCAAAGGAGCGAAATGAACAAAGCGCCAGTTAAATGGCACCATACATAGTGAGGGTGGTTAACAGTGTTACCTAAGATAAAAACGGATTGGGAAGAATTATTAATGAAGGAACGGGAAAAACCGTATTTTCTCCAGTTACAACAGTTTTTGAAAGAAGAGTACGGCCAGACGGTTGTTTATCCGAACAGAGAAAATATCTTTCACGCACTAAATACAACTACATATGAATCTACAAAAGTGGTCATTCTTGGACAAGATCCTTATCATGGGAAGGGGCAAGCACATGGTTTAAGTTTTTCTGTTCAACCAGAAGTGAAAACTCCTCCTTCACTAAATAATATTTATAAAGAACTACAAGATGACTTAGGATTTCCCATCCCTAATCATGGCTATTTAATGAAATGGGCTAAAGAAGGGGTTCTATTATTAAATACCGTTTTAACGGTAAGGGGAGGGGATGCTTACTCCCACCAAAAGGCAGGGTGGGAACAGTTTACAGATCGAGTTATTTCTTTATTAAACAAGAAGAAAGAGCCAGTTGTTTTCATTCTTTGGGGAAAACACGCTCAAGGAAAAGCATTCCTTATTACTAATAAGCAGCATTTGATTATCCGTTCCCCACATCCAAGTCCATTGTCAGCTCACCGTGGATTCTTTGGTAGTCGTCCCTTTTCAAAGACAAATGCATTTTTACAAGAACAAGGCTTAGGAGAGGTAGATTGGGAAATACCCTTAAATAATGATTTAAAAAGATGATGCACAATAATTTACAAAAGAGGAGGATTCCAATGCAATTATCAATTCAATCGAAGGTAACATTAAATAATGGGGTAGAACTTCCATGGCTTGGATTGGGAGTATATAAAGCTGCCGATGGTGAAGAAGTGAAGGAAGCAATTAAAGTGGCCCTAGAGAAAGGATACAGAAGCATTGATACTGCTGCATTTTATGATAATGAAATAGGGGTAGGGGAGGCAATCCGCCAATCTTCCATTCCGAGGGAAGAAATTTTTGTGACGACAAAAGTATGGAACGATAAACAGGGGTATGAGGAAACTCTTAAAGCATTTGAAGAGAGCAGAGAGAAGTTAGGATTAGAAGTAATTGATCTTTATCTTGTCCATTGGCCTGTTTCCGGAAAATATATAGACACTTGGAAAGCGATGGAGAAAATTTATGAAGAGGGTAAAGTTCGGGCTATAGGGGTAAGTAATTTTAATATTCATCATTTAGAGGATTTGCTTAGTAATGCAAACGTGAAACCTACCGTAAATCAAGTGGAATTCCATCCCCTTTTGACACAGAATGAACTTCATAATTACTGTAAGGAAAATGATATTCAGTTACAAGCGTGGAGCCCATTAACACGGGGGCATATCCTAAATGACCCAAGACTAGTAGAGCTAGCTGAAAAACATGGTAAAACTCCGGCTCAAATCATTTTGCGTTGGGATCTTCAAAAAGAAGTGGTGACCATACCAAAGTCCGTGACTCCATCACGAATTGAATCTAACGGGGACATCTTTGATTTTGAACTGACGGAAGAAGATATAAAAATACTGGAAAGTTTTAATGAAAATAAACGATTTGGTCCTGACCCAGATACTTTTTAAGAAACATCCACTAGAGAGGAGCAAAGCCAAAAATGAAATTTAAGAATGTAGGTTTTATCGGGACAGGTGTCATGGGGAAGAGTATGGCTTCACACCTAATAAAAGGGGGATATGACGTTCAAGTGTATAACCGAACGAAGGGCAAAACAGACGAATTGCTACGTCAAGGAGCCCGTTGGTGTGAAACAGTTGCCGAGCTTGCTAAACGCTCGGATGTCATTATTACGATTGTAGGTTACCCTTATGATGTGGAAGAAGTTTATTTAGGAGAAAATGGAATATTAAGTAATGCAAAACCGGGATCATATGTAATTGATATGACAACGTCTACTCCCCAATTAGCTCAAAAAATTCATAGTACAGGTAAAGGGAGAGGTATTTTTACACTGGATGCACCTGTTTCTGGCGGGGATATTGGAGCAAGGGAAGCACGGCTTGCCATTATGGTAGGTGGAGATCAAAAAGCGTTTCAAACGGTAATGCCAATTTTTTCATTGTTGGGGGAAAATATTCAATATCAAGGTCCAGCAGGATCAGGACAGTATACAAAAATGGCCAATCAAATTGCTATTGCCAGTACGATGATGGGAGTGGCGGAATCACTGGCATATGCCAAAAAAGCGGGGTTAGACCAAAGGAAGGTACTTGAAAGTATTTCAACTGGAGCAGCGGGAAGTTTTTCTCTGTCTAAATTAGCGCCTAGAATGCTCGACGGGGATTTTGAACCTGGATTTTATATCAAACACTTTATCAAAGATATGAAGATTGCACTAGATTCAGCGGAAGAGATGGAACTAGAATTACCTGGTCTTTCATTAGCTAAACAGTTATATGAAGAATTAGCGATAGGTGGAGAAGAAAACTCTGGAACTCAGGCCATCTATAAATACTATGTAAGAGGTTAAGGTACTTTATTTAATAACATTCGATTATCAATCATAAAAATAAACGCTGGGGAGTGCCATCATGAACTGGCGTTTTTCCTATGATAAGAATACATAAGCAACATAAATTCTTTCATTTTTCCAAGTATTCATGATACATTGTAACTAATTACGGTTTATGAGGTAGAGGTGAACGGTTTGAAAAAAAAAGCATTGGTAGCAGGTGCAACTGGTCTTGTAGGGCAAGAATTAGTCAAAGAATTGTTGGACAGCAGAGTTTATGACGTGATAAAAGTGATCTCCAGACGGAAAACACCTTTTTCTGGTATCCAAGGTGTGGAGGAACACATTATTGATTTCGAGAAACTTGAAAAGTATGGGACACTAGTTGCAGATGTGGATGATGTGTTTGTCTGTTTAGGTACAACAATGAAAAAGGCTAAAAGCAGGAAAAAGTTTGTGAAAGTGGACTATGTCTATCCATTGAAATTAGCAAATTTAGCAAAGGAAATAGGTGTAAAGCAATTTTTGATTGTTACTGCTATCGGTTCAGATCGGGATGCGACCTTTTTTTACAGCCGTGTAAAGGGAAAACTGGAAGAAGAGTTGGTAACATTGGATTTTCCTTCGTTGCATATTTTTCGCCCGTCTCTTCTTGTTGGAAAGAGAAGAGATTTCCGTATTGGAGAAAAAACTGCTGAATGGGTTGGGAAACCATTTTCCTTTCTCCTTATTGGCCCTTATGAAAAATACAAGCCAATTAAAGGGAAATATGTGGCTATGTCCATGTGTGCCATTGCCCAAGAAAAGAGTAGTGGAGTACACATTTATGAATCGGACAAAATTAGACAGTTAGGTAAAGTTTTATTACAGGATAACTAAATTCTTAACAGGGGGCTAACATGACACAACAATATAAACAAGTTTGGGACTTAGATTCAATTTTTCCTGGGGGGAGTAATTCTCCAGAATTCAAACAATTTTTAGATGAGGTGGAAGTGGAGTTAACATCATTCTCCGCAAATCTTGATCAGCAAAAAGCAGGAAGTTCTACAGTTGAGCAATGGGCAAATTCGGTTGTACATACTCAGGAGATTGGAAAGAAAGTGCGGGAAGCAGGAGCTTTTGTTTCCTGTCTCGCTTCTCAAAATGTCAAAGATGAAGAAGCAAAGCTGTTGACTGGACGCATTAAACAATTATCTTCTTTGTTTTCTGCCATCATGACGACGATTGACGAGCAACTCCTAACCTTTAACGGAGAAGAGTGGGAGCGATTTATTCAATTGGACGAGATGAAAGAAATACTTTTCAACTTAAATGAGCGTCGTGATCAGGCCAAGGAAAAACTTAGTGGAGACAAAGAGAAACTAATCCAAGCATTATCCATTGATGGATACCATGCGTGGGGTGATTTCTACAATACCATTGTTGGCAGAATGACCGTGGAAATGGAGGAAAACGGAGAGACAAAAACATATTCTGTAGGTCAGGCCGCCAATAAAATGAACGACAAAAATAGAGATGTTCGAAAACATGCGTTCCAGGAATATGAAAAAGCATGGGCAAAGGAGTCGGACCTTTTTGCCAATACCCTTAACCACCTTGCAGGATTCCGCCTGAAAACATATGAAGCACGAGGTTGGGAAGATGTCCTGAAGGAACCTTTACAATTTAACAGGATGAAGAAAAAAACACTGGATGTTATGTGGGACACGATCACGAAAAACAAAAGTGATTTTGTGAAATATATGGAACGGAAGGCGCAATTATTGGATTTGAAACAATTAGATATGGTAGATATAGGGGCGCCCATATCTGATAAAGTGGAAGAAGTAAGTTATGATCAGGCAGCAGAAATGATAACCGAACAATTCCGGGCATTCAGTCCCAAGATGGCTGATTTTGCCCAAATGGCCTTTGAGAAAAGCTGGATTGAAGCGGAAAGCCGTCCTGGTAAGCGACCTGGAGGATTCTGTACGAGCTTCCCAATGAGTGAAGAGTCACGCATATTCATGACGTATGATGGATCTGCATCAAATGTTGCTACATTAGCTCATGAACTTGGTCACGCATATCACCAACATGTGATGAACGATCTCCCGCAAATGGCACAGCGTTACGCCATGAATGTGGCAGAGACAGCATCCACATTTGCGGAAATGGTAGTGGCAGATGCTACAGTTAAAAATGCGAAGACGGAAGAGGCAAAAATTCAATTGTTAGACGATAAACTAAATCGCAGTGTCGCCTTTTTCATGAATATACATGCCAGATTCCTGTTTGAATCAAGGTTTTACGAGGAAAGAAAAAAAGGTTTAGTAAGTGTTCAGCGTTTGAATGAATTGATGTTGGAGGCACAAAGGGAAGCATACTGTGATTCTTTAGGGGAGTATTCCCCCCATTTCTGGGCTTCGAAACTTCATTTTCATATCACCTATGTTCCCTTTTATAATTTCCCTTATACGTTCGGCTATTTGTTCAGTATGGGAATTTATGCACAAGCAGCAGAGGGTGGAAATGATTTTGAAGAACGATACATTTCCCTATTGAGAGATACTGGGCGTATGGAAGTGGAAGACTTGGCAAAAAAACACTTAGATGTGGACTTAACACAGCCTGAGTTCTGGCAAAAGGCGATCGATCTAATAAAAGAGGATCTTAATACATTTATGGAACTTACCGAAAAAAAATAATGACGAGGAAAAGAAAGACATTTACTGAAGAAATGGGAGTGATCTAGTGAACATCCCCGCTAATATTTTGATTGAACAAATGGAAGAGGAAATGAAGAAGCTAAAGGCAAACATTTTAAATGAGGAGACATCACCTACTTCCTACCATGACCAAGTGATAGCAATTAAGTCATTTTGTGATATACTGCTTGCTTCGGAAAGAACATCGTCTGCTCCAAAAGCCCCTGTTGTTAAACATGCTACGGTTGCCGATGTGAAAACTAATAAATCAGGCGCCAAAGGGGATCGTTTATCCATATATGATCCGGATGAAGAACCGAAAAGTAACAGCCTATTAGATTTCTAAAATTTTGTAAGATAAGGCTAAGCACCTTAGTCACGGGTGAAACTCACAGGTAGTTGCATGGCTGAAGTGATACGATTCCGTGTTGCCATCAAAGTAAACGATCGCAGCAGAAAGATTTAAATGTTAAACTATTCTATTTCTCAAGAAAACCCAACCCATGAAAATTATAGGGTTGGGTTTTTCCATTCCACGATAACACCGTAATTTAATGATTCGTCATCTTCTAAATAATCCGGCATAATTTGTAGAGGCTGAAGGCCTTGTCGGATCATAAAGGATAAGACTAAATCGTGTAACTTTCCAGTTTTTACATTGTCTACATATTCTTCAACAGTAAGCTCATCTTTCCATTTATGATAATCAGGAATTCGGCATCCGGCAATATATCGTTTTAATCCTAATTCCATAACAAGTTTTTTTCTAGCTTGATATAAGGCGCCGGCAATACCACGTCCACGAAATTTTGGACGGACACAAACATCGATGCCATAGAGGGTATCTCCTTTAGGGTCGTGACTTCCTATAATAAATCCATTGTCAGCTACTTCCTCCCAAGTATGGGAGGATCCATCAAATGTAATCAGAAGGGAAGTTGCAGAACCGGCTGGTTCCCCGTTCCATTCAGCAAGCATTGCTCCCTTTGGAAATGTATTTACATGTGCTTGAATTTGTTCTTTACTCCACCAAAGTTCCTCTGGAAAGGGAGGAGGAAATGCCTCTTTCTGAATGGTTAGAAGTTTTTCAAAATCCTTTATTTCATACTGACGAATATGTATCGTATCCTTCAACTGCTCCCACCACTTTCAATACGTTTTATTGTTTTGATTATAGAGGAAAAGATTTTTTTAGTGCAAATAATATACATGCTTTTTAATTGTACAGGAAAAAATAAAGGAAAAGGAGGGCTGATTAATGTATTACAATAATACATCAACAGGAATGCCTGGAATTGTTCCAGTTTTTTTACTCCCAGGTGTATCAGAAGGCGATGGCAGAGATGTGAAGTTAAATGAAGATTCTTATGACCTTTATGTGAATGATGATTATATTGGGAAACACTCCTTTCTAGTTCAAAAAGAGGATGCATCTGCTATTACTGATTTCTTAAATCTACAAGGTTTTAGTCATGTGAATATTGAAGTAACTGGGGATCATATTGTGGTACACCCTACGGATGAGGAAGAATCTGATCGCATGGAAAAAGCATTAAAAGTATTTTTGAAGAATCGTTAAGGGAAAGCAGGGAGACATGTATTTTGGAATTTTTAAGTTGATATGATATCCTTTGTTCAAAACTATTCCTGAACAAAGGAGACTTTAGATGAAATTATTTTTAATGTTAGGCAGTATATCATCGTTTTTGTTTGTGGTGCTGGGGGCATTTGGAGCACATGCCTTAAAACCGAAGTTAGAAGCGGGAGGGTATCTGGCAACTTACGAAACGGCAGTACAGTATCATATGATTCACTCCCTTGCAATCATTGCCGTTGCCATTTTAACTCAGCATTTAAACGCCACTGGATTATTACATGGTGCAGGTTGGGCATTTTTGGTGGGAATTATCATTTTTTCCGGTAGTTTATATGTATTAAGTGTTACCGGTATTTCTATCTTAGGTGCAATTACTCCCATAGGGGGCCTCGCTTTTTTGGTTGGATGGGGACTGTTGTTTTTGGCTGCATGGAATCAACTGTAAAAGGAATGAGCATAAAAAGGAAACCTCCGGATCCATAATCTGGAGGTTTCTCTCATTCATTATATAGTGTTTTTCTTTATAGTATCTCTGCTGACAGTAATATTCATTAACGTGGGGGATAAGTATCAATTTCCGCGTCTTCGCCACCGAAGGTCACATCATACTTCAATTCTTCATCAAACGTCACATAATCTAAATTAACCATAAGTAATAAATAACGCTTTCCGGTTTGTGGATCACTAATAATAATGTGATCCCGACCAGCCGCTTCAATTACCCCTTTAAATACTTTGGCATTCCAGCGCTCATTGTACTCAAAAGTCATATAGAATGTTCCCACTTTTCCCCTGTTTAATCGGAGAATGTTCTCAATATAAGACTGTTCTAACGGGAGTTGACCAGGTGGTTGCTGGAGTTGGGCTTGCTGTGCCATTTGGTATTGCTGATAATACCCTGGAGGTGCCGGGACTTGTTGACCTGGTAAAAAACTTCCCCCCTGTGTCCCATAACCTGCTCCAGAAAATCCATAACCTGGGTAACCTTGCTGTGGATACATAGTTGTTTCACTCCTTTTAATTAGTGATAGAAGATAAGATAGAATTCCTTATACACACAAGTAAAGTTGTCTTGTGCAAGCGCCGTAAAGCTGAGGAAAAGACTCAGTTACTTTCGCCCGTGACCATAGGCGCTTGCGCTTTTCTTTGTCTAGCTCCAGCGCCTACTCGCATGGGAACTGAAAAAGTGGTGTTTTTCCACTTTTACAGTCCCTAAGCAATGAGCGTAGCCGTCGCAATCT
>NZ_JAHQCS010000054.1 GCF_019042215.1 Evansella tamaricis
AAAGATTGCGACGGCTACGCTCATTGCTTAGGGACTGTAAAAGTGGAAAAGCACCACTTTTTCAGTTCCCATGCGAGTAGGCGCTGGAGCTAGACTACCAAGGTGCCGAAACTAATACGCTTAACTTATAAAAAACGACCACCCTAAAAGTAGTCGTTTCTAGATGTTTACCTATTATTAGGATCTTTGTACTGCTTAGTAAAGTGATTATCTTTAAAAGATGTACTGCTTTATCTATTAACCTTAACAGAAACTTTTAATTTGATTTTCAGTAATCCCTTTAATTAACCTTAGTTCACTTATCAAAAATTCGTGTGCGTTATCAAACATTTTTTTCTCGCTTGAATTAAGTGCTTTCTCTTCCTTCATACGCTTTAAATCACGTACAACTTCAGCTCCTTCTTGTATTTCACCCGTTTTTATTTTGTCCGCGTTCACTTTATACCTTTGTTTCCACGGCAGTAATTTATCTGATTCTCCATGCTGAAAAATGTGTATGATGTGTTTTAATGCCATTATGTCCGTAACTGGGCGTATTCTCGAACTCAGTATTTTCCCCGTTGGAATCATCACTTGCATATTACTAATTAACATTTTTATAACATAATACTGTTGTTTTTCCCCTGAGATTTCCTTTTCTTCTATGGCTTTAATTACACCTGCTCCGTGCATTGGATAAACAATGTTATCGCCAATTTGAAACAAAAAATCCACCTCCATATATCGTAACCTTATATCAGCTTAACACATAAATCATTTTTTATCAAATTTTTAATAGTATCACAATTATACATTAACAGTCAACCTTTTTTTCTTGTGGAAGAGTCTTTTCATGTTACCAATAAGAGAAAGGTTGATTTATCAACATACCTTGGAAAATCTTTACTATATATTTTGGTTCAGATTTCCCATGAAATCTGCTAAATCGCCCCGTATTTTTTTCAATTTGTTTGATACTCTATAGTTTAAAATCTATTTCCAGCTAGAGGTGCACTAGGAAGAAGGACAAGCGTAACGTTTTACCTTGAGCAAGTTGTTCGTAGATTCAAGCTACTAATATTCAAATTTCAATAGTTGCTTAATCATAAATCTTGTATACAAACAGACCCTTTCTATGAAGTCATTGAATTGTTCTCTTTATAATAATATAAAAAAAACCTACTCGATGTTCGTTGGGGAAAACGAAAGTTTTGAAATCGGTAAATATTCAGAAGCGACCATCAAATTTTTGGAAGATTACCGAGTGAAAGTTATACCTAGAGAAAATGACATTATAATATATGTAATTTATCAGACAACTTTGACTGAATATAATGAGCCCGTAGAAAATACATGGTGGAGTTATATTGAATTAAAACAAGAGGATGGTCAATATAAAATTGCTCAATTAACTAACCAATACTTCAATTATGGGTTTTCTGTAGACTTTGATAGTGAAGTAATAGAAAGCTTTTCTACAGATGAAGGTAATCAACCTTTACATAACTCTTATTATGAGGGTGACAAGTTAATCATTGAAATAGATTTATCTCCATATGAATTAAACTTCGATATTGAGGCTTATAAAGTGTTCATTGATGAAGATACAAATCTCATTTCAATTCCATTCTACGCTTATTTACCTGGTGAATCTCCCGATAGGGACACCATTGGCAAAGCACTTAAATTTGAACTGGAATATCCAGATACGAAAGGTTATTCGTAAATCGTATTTAAGACCTTTATTAAAAACATGTATTACTTTTTGCAAAATAATCAGTTAAACTGATTATATAATTTACTGACTAATTAAAGAGGTGATTAACATTTGAATAAGTTAAGCCAGTCTTATGGATTTTTACTAGGTAAAGTTCTGCAACAAATGGAAGGTAAGTTTGCTGATACATTAAGTCCATTCAACATTGATGCCAGACAATATGGAGTACTTTTATTTGTCCAAGATAAACCCTACTCATCTCAAAAAATTATTGCTGATAGACTACAGATTGATAGGACCACTATGGTGACTCATGTTGATCATTTAGAAACATTAGGTTTTGTTGAGAGAACTAAAAATCCAAATGACCGGAGATCCTATAGCCTAATGATTACTGATAAAGGTAATAGTGTATTGGATTCATGTTGGGAGTTCTTAACGGATACAGAATCAGAAGTTTTATCCCCTTTAAACGAACAAGAAAAGCAATTACTTAAGGATATGCTTATAAAAGTTTGGAGTTCACTATAGAAATAAGGAGGTTATTTTATGAATACACTTGATTATTTTAATGCACGTCTACAAGCAACAATTAGTCCAATGGATTACTTAAAGTCCATTAAGATTAATCCTGAAAAATATTTCTTAATTGATGTAAGAAATGGACCAAATAATTTAAGGAATATTACAATTATAGGTGCTAAAGTTATGCCCGAACAAGAACTACAAAATCGCTTAAATGAGATACCAAAAGATAAAGAAATTATTGTTTATTGCTGGGATGTCTGGTGCAATACCGCTGCTAAAGTAGCAAAATTTTTGCTAGAAAGAGATTATACGGTTAAAGAGTTAACCGGTGGTATAGCAGCATGGAAAGAAATGAATTTTCCCGTTTCAGATTCAACGCAAAAGGATAACACACCAAATAATTGTGGGTGTTGAGACAATGCAAAAGAAAACAAGGTATTGGATTGGCGTTGCGTCTCGTGATCATGTAGTGAAGGGAGTAAATGGTGGATTTGCACAACTTTGTCATGGAAAAGAAACTCCTTTAAAAAAGATGAGTACTGGCGATTGGATCGTTTATTACTCTTCAAAGAAAAATATCACCGAAAATACTCCGTATCAAAAATTTACTGCTTTGGGAAAGGTTATCGGCGATACTGTCTTTCAGTATGATATGGGAAATGGTTTTATACCATTCCGAAGAAATATAGACTTTATTAAAATTGTACAGAAGCATCTATTCATCCGTTAATCTCCCAACTCTCTTTCATAAAAAATAAAGAGCGCTGGGGTTATCCATTCCGATTTGGCCATTTAGAAGTGTGTGAACAAGATTTTAAATTAATTGCAAAACAAATGCTTTAAAACAAAAACAAAGGAGATTAGAAAATTCTAATCTCCTTTTAACATGTTGAGATGTTCTTTATCTATAATCAATTCCACTCTCTGTTTTACCACTATTTATGGTACGGTTCACCGTGGTTATTTAAGAGGCAAAAAAAGCATTGGAAGGTCATTCCAATGCTTTTTCTTTATATATCTGTTATTGCAAACAAATTACCATTTTTTCATTTGAAATAGTATAAACCTAGGGGCAGTTTCTATATGTAATCAAGATGCTGATTTAGTAAGGTTTTAAAAGTGAAATACGAAAAAAGTCATTCATTTAAACTTGGGAGCACTCGCTAAAGCGAGTGCTCCCTTTACTTTAATTCAAATGTCATTTTTCTTTTATAGGTTTTACATTTGGGCTTGTTTTGGGCGGTGGTGGTGTAGCCTGCATTTTGTTGGGTTGATAACCACTGTTTATTTTTTTGGGCTGATAACCATAGTGTTGCTTTGATTTATCTGTCATAACATAGCTCATCCTTTCAATGAAATTCAATATATTTTATAGATTTTTCCGGAATCCAAATACCTTTATTTTCAGAAATCACATTCCATGCTTTTTCCTCATTTACATCAAATATATTCTCTAGAAAAATATCTTTACTATCCCTAATAGATGACGCAAACGAATCAGAACCCCAATATCCATGTACTATTCTTCCATCCTCCAGATAAACAGTTAGATACGTAGGTTCCTCTTTCTTAAACTGATAGTCCCAAGCAGTGGGTATAACGTGAGTTGTGTGAATTCCTATTTTCATGTAAAAGGTACGAATCCAACCTTTATTAGTAATTACGGAAATAATTAATCCAATAACTACAGAAACAAAAAACACAATCAATAAACTAACGTATAATATTACATTTTCATTAGATTTAATATAGGGAATTCCATATAACCAAAGTAATATTGGGAAGACTACAGAAAAATTCAAGGTACTAAAGAGTAAAAACCTTAGTAAAACACTTTCACCTTTAGCTTCTTGTTGCGGCACACAGAATCTATAGATGGAGTCAATAATGAACCCTGGCACTACAAAGATTAAAGTATAAAGGAGAATATCAAGATTTCCAATAGTCAATAGATAGCCACCCTTCCCTGTAGATCAAGTATTAGATTCGTCTATCTTTTACAAGTCTCCAATAATGATAACCCAAAGCAGAAAGTTTACAAGATTTGGAGTTCATTGCTGCAAAATACATATGTTCTTCTTCTACTGGAACAACCAATCCAACCCCTTCAAGTTTTTGAAGGTCTTTAAAAATAGTTACATTCCCTTCAATTGCATAAGGCTCAATTAAATGATGCTCTACATCAGGTGAATTAGTATCCTCAAATGATGGATCTAATTCAAACTCATCTTCTGGACTAGGAAAATACTTTACTAGGTTTCTAATAGTATTTATTGGAACCTGCGGATTCACTGTTCGTAATGATGTAAATCTGGTAATGTTAGTTTTAAAAACTGGTCTTTGATCCCATGGACCCAATGCCTGATCTATATAGGAATAAATACTACCTGGAGTGATATGTCCTCTTAAATCAGCAGATCCTCCTTTTAAAGCATCTAATAATAATGTTGTAAACACACCCTGACCATTTACTTCAAAGGAATACTCACTGTCTCTACTTGCTGTTAAAATGGTAACTCCTTCTGCTATTTGAGTGGCAGTAGCTCCATTTACTCTTGGAGATCCTAAAGCCCCTGAATGGCAGCAGTCCAAAATTATTATTTTATCTTTAGCCCCTGAATTGTTAGCCATAGTAAGTATCTCATCCATTGAAACACCTACATCACGTGGCTGCATATCAGGTGTAACAATATAACCACCCACATCATCAATAGAACCATGCCCCGAAAAATAAAACAATGCTGTATCACTTTCTCCTTGAAATAATTCATGAATTAATTCTTTCAACTCCGATTTACTATAAACATTTGTATATAACCTAACATCAAAGTTTGGAGAACCATCGCCATTATTTTCTATAATACTTGCAAATGATGTTGCATCATTAATACATCCTCCTAATGGTGCAGAAGGATAATCATTAATGCCAACAACTAATGCTTTTCTCATTTAATATTTCCCCTTCCTATTACAAGGTTTTTATCCAGTTTGCAATGTTATCCCACGACCAATTTACAATTCTTACACCTTCAAGTTCTTTTGGTAGACTGGCAGGTTTATCATCTTTATATCCCCATACTCCTCGTATAGGGATTCCTTCTTCCCTTGCACACTTCACTTCCCATAACTGACCATCAGCTTTTTTTGAATTCTTGGTAACTATAGCCAATACACCATCACAGCCCTTGATTCTAGTTCTACAATTTGTTTTCCATGCTGAATCCCAAGGCTTCTTTACTGACATATCAACAAATTCAAATGGGGAATTAGCATTTCTGGCTTGTCCTACCAAAAAATCTCTTAACTCCTTATCTTCCATGGCAAAGCTAATAAACACTCTTTTCTTAGACATTGAAAACCATCCCTTTCTTTTATTGAATTAATATTAAAAAAGGAAATCCTATACAATATAGAACTTCCTTTTGTTGTCTTATCCTGTTGTGTTCTTTACCAAGTAGTTCCAATTTTCTTCTTTTAGTAAAATAACTCTTAAATTTAGAAACTGCAATATATCCTTTTATTTCATAGAATTGGCACTACAATTCCAGTACCTCTATTTGTTAAATCTAGTATATGACATTTCGGCTGCGATTACAAGTAAAATATCTAAAAAAAAATAAGCATTGTAGATAACCAATGCTCTTAACCATTATCAGTAGCCTCCATACCATATAAGGAACTAAACTCTGATACTCCTAATACTTTGTAGTTGTTTTTATAAATCCTTTACGACTTCTTCATCCAATAACGCTTTTCTCTTCTCCCAATCAGGCATAAGCGAATACAACATCTTGTAAAAACTCTCACTATGGTCATTATGCTTAAAGTGAATTAACTCATGTACAATAACATAGTCAATACAGTGTCTAGGAGCCTTTATTAGCTCAGTGTTTAAAAGAATTGTATTTGTATCTAGTAATGCTGTTCCCCATCGTGCCTTCATTGTTCTTATATCAATTGAGGGCTTTTCAACACCATACTTCTGCAATAAAGGATAATGTTTAACCAAAGAGTTCTGGAACGTTCTAAATGCTTTCTCACGATACCATTCTTCCATTAGCTTTGCTTTACGCTTGTAGTTATCAGGGTCTCTTGCGTAAAGATAAATAAATCCACGGAAATACTTAACTAATTCCTTTTCGTCCGTTTCTTGAACACGAAGGCGGTATTGTTTACCTAAATACCTAAATGCCTCTCCGCTAACATATTCTCTCTTACTTTGATTAAAAGGTTGCACAGTCTCAAACTTCTTTACATGCTTAGAAATCCATGAGCTTTTCCCTTTTACAAAGTCATAAATAAAGTTTAATGGTACTTGTTCATGAGCAGTAACTTCTACCGTCATATCTGGTTTAATGTTCAGATTAACATTCTTTACATTTTTTCTTTCAACGCTAAATTCAATTGTTTGGTTTCCGTTCTGTATACAATGTTTTTCCATGTTGTTCACAACCTCAATAACGTCTTAGGGCAACGGTTTTAATCTGTTCTATAATCTTATCAATGGTGTCAAAATCAAGTTCCACATTTTTTACTGTTGAAAAATCATAAAGCATATCATCAAGTTCTTGAGCAATTCGATTATGGATTTCGATATTATCGTGCCAGTCTACCTTGGCGTAATCTTGAATAATCTTATCTATCCGAAGTGCTAAATCACCAAGTACTTCATAAGTTGCCTCTGGATCTTTTACTTCACTACTCATAATATCCTTTGTTACACCATAAAAGGCTTGTGCATTTCGGTTCTCTTTAATGATTTCTGGATAACTTTCACTTGATTCACCATTACGATAGTCCTTCATAATTTCTTTCATTTTGTTTAGGTACTCTGCCTCAGAAATTCGCTTCTCTTTGTACTCTTGAATAACTTCTTTGATGCGTTCAGAGAACTTTTTATAGTAAGCAGGATTTTCATCCCATTTTGCATGAACACTTTTTGTTAAACGTGTACGAATAGCATCAGCCTTTGCTCGTTTGGTTTCTAAACGCTCCAATTCTTCCTCAAATGCTTTTTCATTCAAAATATCAACAGGGTTCGTGATACGGATGACTTCTTCTGCTGAAATATAGTTATCCATTAGTTTCTGCATTTTTGATTCATATTCTTTATGGTCAATAGTATCAGAATACCTTAGTTTCACACTATTCCTCAGTTCCTGGAAAAACTTCAAGTCCTTCTTGTACTTTTGAAGTTCCTCTGGTGGCAAAGCATTGTATATCTTCTCCGATTCTAATGCAATTCCTAGGTGTTTACCGAATTTACTTAATGCATCATAAAAACCTTCTCTTCGTTCCTCATCTTCTAACCAAACCTCATACTCTTCCATATCTTGCTTATTCTTTATTGGAGCGAATATTTGTAATAGGTCAGAGTGATACTGTCTTAATGAGCCTATAATACTTATAACATCATGGATTGCCCCATCTAAATCATTTGGATCAAAGTTCTCTAAACCAGCTCCTGAATACATCTGCATGGCTTGGTCAAGTTTGTCTAAAAGACCTCTATAATCAATAATAAGACCATAGTCTTTGCCCTCATATAGACGATTCACCCTTGCTATAGCCTGAAGAAGTGTGTGTTCTTTCATTCGTTTATCAACATAAAGCACTGTTGCTCTAGGTGCATCAAAACCAGTAAGCAGCTTATCAACCACAATTAACAAGTCTATTTCATCACCATTTATAAAGTCATCTTTGATTGCATCTTCATATTCATCAGTTGTTCCATAACGATCCATCATCCGCTTCCAGAAACGTTGTACCTTATCCTTCGACTCTACATCCACTGCTTCATGACCTTCACGTTGATCTGGAGGAGAAATAACAACGGCACAATTCAAATCACCAAGTTCGTCAAAAGACTCAAGATAACGAATTGCTTCAATCTTACTATTTGTTGCTAACATAGCCTTGAAGTAACTATCTTTTGTTTTATAGTTTTTCAAGAAATGTTCATTTATATCAAAAGCAATCATACTTATGCGTTGATTAGATGATGCAATTCTTTCAAATAGACTCCATTTTTTCATTACGTCCTGTTTCTGGTCATCATTAAGATTTCTAGTGATCATCTCTAATCTATTATCAATTGCCTTTTGATTAACTGTCTGATCCACCATTTTCCCTTCATACAGTAAGGGTACTATGGCTTTATCTCGTACTCCATCAGCAATAGTATAAGTATGAATGAGCTTCCCAAACTTTATCATTGTGTTCTTCTCTTTTTTCATCAGAGGAGTTCCTGTAAAGCCTAAATAACAAGCATTAGGAAATACCTTTTTCATTTTTATGTGCAATTCGCCATATTGAGTTCTATGAGATTCATCCACCAATACAAAAATGTCTTTAGATTCCACTGTTTTATATTTAGAGGCTGTATCGAACTTATGAACTAATGATGTCACAATATCAGCATTGTTGTCATTAATTAAGTCAACTAAGTGGCTTCCAGAGGTTGCTCTACTAGCTTTTAGTCTTGAATGACGAAATGTCTTATGAATCTGTTTATCCAATTCCACTCGGTCTGTAACAACGGCTACTTTCGAGTTAAATTGAACAAATTTAGTTAAGATATATCTTGCTAACATTACCATCGTAAGAGATTTACCAGAACCTTGTGTATGCCATATAACACCAGACTGCCTATTACCATTCTCATCTCTTTGTTGTATCGTTTTAATAATTTCTTTTATCGCAAAGTATTGTTGAAAACGAGCTACTTTTTTTACATCTTTATCAAACAATGTAAAATACCTCGTTAACTCCAACAACCGCTCTGGATGAAACAAAGAAATGATATTCTTATCCTGCAAAGTTGGGATTCTTCCCTCAACAGCCCGTTCTATCCATTTTTTCAACCAGTCTTCTTTTTCTTCTTTCCATACAGACCAAAACTTTTTCGGTGTATTACATGTCGCATACTTTGTTTCATTTTTGTTTGTGGACATAACCAATTGAACGAACTTAAACAATTGTGGTGCGTAATCTTTTCCTTGATTTCGAATCATTTGGCTAATCGCTTGTTCCATTGATATGGATGCTTTTTTACACTCTATAACAACAAAGGGTATTCCATTTACAAACAGCACAATATCGGGTCGAACAGTGCCCCGTCCGTCCATTCGCTCCACACTAAATTCCTCAACTATATGAAACTCATTGTTTTCAAAGTTCTCCCAATCAATGAACTGTATTGTAAAAGACTTTTTTGAACCATCAGGTAAGAACTCAATATAAGATCTACCATTTAAGATTGTTTCATAAATAACTTCATTGGCTTTTACAAGACCATTTGTTAATGGCTCATCCAAATCTCGAATGGCTTGTTGAATATTTGAACTCTCGAACTTAAATGTTTGTCCTTTATATTCATAGGAATTCAATTTTATTAGCTTTTCTTCTAGAACATCAATAAGTATTACATTAAACAAATTCCGACGCATAAGTTCCGCTTTATCTGTTGCAAGGTGTTTATAACCTATCTTTTTTAGGACTTCAATTGCAGGAACTTGGCTAATATTAAGCTCATCATAACTTTTTTCCCTTGACACTATTTACACCTCCATTCATTAATTATGTTGTTAGAGTAATGGCACTATGCTTTCACTCTAACTTTTCCTGTTAAAAGTAATTGCATTAGACCTTTTTTTTGTTGTCTAAGTGCTCTAGTTTCTTCTTCTAATAATTCTATTGCATTATCCATATTACCAATAATAGAACTAATTGCTACTTGTTCGTTTATATCCTGTGGGATAAAAACTTTTGTATTTTCTACATCTCTTTTTGATATTTCTAAAAATGTACTACCACTAGCAAGTTTTTTGAAATAGGGAATATAAATCGACAAGAGGTAGTGAAAGAATTCGTAATCTAAATGTTCTTTCTTGCAAATAAAAGATTTAAACCCTTGATTTGTGGCCATTTCTACCTTATTAATGCAACGTGGGCCGATTGTCGCACGACTGCACATTAGAATACTATTTTTAGGAAGAAGATTTGCTGAACTTTTTTTAGTCCTTTATCTGTTATTGATTTTTTTGTATTCTGAATATATTTTCCTGAAGATGTAATATCAGAAGGTGTACACCAAGGAATATTTCCACCCCAGTTTTTTCCATCATTGGTCGATGGAGTGCCACCACTCACAACATTACATACTTCCTTTATTTTAAAATAGTTCCATTCTTTTTTAAAACCAGGTAGCCTTAAATCCCCTGTCAACAACTTCTGCATTAACCCTTTTTTTTGCTCTTTTTTCTCCTCGATTAGCCTTTCTTTTAGATCAATTGCTTTTTCCCATGTTGAAATTATTTTTGCAATCCTTACTTGCTCATTAACATCAGGGATACACACTTTTCTCCTTAACCAATCCTCAAGTTTAAATAACAACTTTTCAATATGAACTCCATCACTCGATAGGTAGAAGTTTCTTTGCATAAATGGAAGTTGAACATACCAATTGAAAAATTCCAAATCTAATTCTTCTTTATTCCTTAACACGTTATATTCATTTGAGACAATTGATCCATGCAAACCTTCAGGTACAATCGCACATGCTCCATGAGAAATTTGTCGTTTAGAAATAACAAAATCCCCTGATTGAATAAAAAATTGACTCTTTACTTCAATTTGATCTCCTCGAAGCATTCCTCTGTCAACCATTCCCCCGAATCTCCGCTTTACTGTAACCAAATTATAAACATGCTGTTCTTCCATTTTGAGCGGTCTTTTTACAAGTTTTAAAATATCATTTAATATGTATATAGACCAATCATTTGGAAAGACAGTTTTACCAATTTTATTTTCATTTTTGAATGAAATCCCATTTACACTCATTTGCATTCCACCTACAACCCAAGCTCTTTTAAATACTTATCCATCTTTTCTTCCACTTCTTCCAGCTCTTGTTTTATGTTCATAATATTATTCTTTACAGCATTCATATCCACTGGTTCTTCTTCTTCAAATGTGTCCACATAGCGAGGGATATTTAAGTTGTAACCATTTTCTTTAATCTCATCAATTGCTGCTACATTAGAATATTTAACGATTGTTTCCCATTTCTCAAAAGTATTAACAATCTTTTCTATGTCTTGTCCTTTTAACTTGTTCTGATTTTTTCCTTTTTCATAGTTTCCTTCACCAGCAGCATCAATGAATAATACATCCTTACGTTTGCGGTCCTTTTTGAACACCATAATACATGCGGGAATACCTGTCCCGAAGAATAAACTTTCTGGTAATCCTATTACTGCATCTAAAAGGTTCATATCTATAATTTGCTTCCGTATTTTACCTTCACTCGATCCACGGAATAATACTCCATGTGGAAGAATAGTAGCCATACGCCCATTTTCCGCTAAAGAATAAAGCATATGTTGAACAAAGGCATAATCACCTTTGGAACTAGGTGGTACACCCCATTCGAATCTTCTATGTGGGTCTAAACTTGCATCCATTTTAAATTTCTTATCATTTGATCCTTCTCCTGCAAAACCCATTGCCCACTTGTCTAACGAAAATGGGGGATTTGCGACGATTGCTTGGAACTTCATTAACTTTCCATCTTCTAAATGTAGTGGGTTTGCTAGGGTGTCTCCCCATTCAATTTTCGCATCATCAATACCATGTAAGTACATATTCATCAAAGCTAATGAATGTGTTGCACCGTTACGTTCCTGACCATATATCGCAACTTTGCCATTTGAAACTTGTTTAGCAACTTTTATTAACAACGAACCTGAACCACATGTAGGGTCATATATACGATCATTCTCTTGTGGTTTAACTAATCTTGCCAATACTTCAGATACTTCCGCAGGTGTGTAAAATTCTCCACCTTTTTTACCTGCATCAGAAGCAAATAGCCCAATCATATACTGATAGGCATTTCCTACAATATCTTCGTTACCTAACTGTGATGGTTTTAAAGATAGTTGGTTAAAATCCTCTAGCAAAGACCGTAACATAGCATTTCTCTCTTTTGCTCTTCCAAGAATTGCTTCACTATTAAAGTCAATGTTACGGAATACCCCACGGAGTTTACCAGTATTTTCATTTTCTATTCGTTCTAATGCTTTATTGATGATTTCTCCAATTTCTGGATCAGTACGCTTATTATATAAGTAATCAAATGTTGAATATTCGTCCAACACAAAACGTTCTCTCGATAAAGCACGTTTAATACGTTCTTGATTACCATTGTATCGTTTTGTGTATTCTTCCACGTTCTCTTTATAAGAGTCACTTAAATACTTTATGAAAAGCGTTGTTAAGATGTAGTCTTTATAGGTGCTGGAATCAATTTTTCCTCTAAATGTGTCTGCCGCTTGCCATAGTACTGAATTAATTTGTTGTTGTGTTACTTTTTCAACCATGGTTATCCTCCGATTTATGTTGTATTTGTTTTAATAATCCTGCAAACCACTTCTCTTTTTCTTCTATCAAAGTTCTATAAAGCTCTTTTTCTCTAAGATGGAGCTTATAAATATCAATTAGTACCTTTTGTTTTTCTATTGACGTTTCAGAAATAGGAATGGTTTTTATGATATTTTGATTGGTACTTGGTATACGACTACCTGACTGGAAGCGTTCAAATTCCTTCTTTACATCTTTTGAATTTAGGTACCATGCTAAAAACTCAGGTAGTATTCTCCTTTTATCTACTTTTATGATTGCAAAATATGACGGAATTAACAGCCCACTAGATGCTTCATCAATATAGACTGCTGTATTTGGATAACTTAAACGAATTAAGACATCCCCAATTTGTGTAAAGTAATGATCACCCAACAAACCTTTACTATTATATTTATCATAGATTGTTGATTCAATTGTGCCATCATCTGATATATTTTTTAGAGTAAGGAGATTGTATGTAGCTTTTGTTTCGTGTTCAAACTCTGCCTTTTTTCTACTTAGTACTAACCCCGTCTTTACTATAGCTATATCACCTAGTTGCATTAGGCACCTCCTTTAAAGTGTTAAATACCCAATTTGACATTTGTTAAATCCAGTATATAACCTATTTATTATGTAGTCAAATCCAAGTTTCGTGCAATCTTTGTACTATATACACGTACAGCAATATGTTTAAATGAACAAGTAAGTTTGATCAAAACTATCTCCTTTATTAATAAGTCCTTGTTTGCTTAACCAGGCTGTACTTTATTTGAACAATAGGCCATTTAATCTAAAGTACTTGTTCATTCTTGCAAGTGTAAGTATATTTCCATTTTGATATAAAATTACTCGAACAGTTTTTACTTATAGTTCTATTTATTTCCCCATATAAAGAGCACTTATGTTACTCAATAGTATTCTAGTGTTCTCTACTATCCTTTCTTGTACCTAATTAGATTTTCATTATTATGAACAAACGTGTAATAATCTAAAACTAATTCAATTGATAAAAAAGCTACTTAGAGAGTCGGTATCCCTCCAAAGTAGCTTTGATTTAATGATCTGATTGGTTTAGTAGTGCATCCTTTGATAGACTTCTCTCCAGAAATAGCAAGACATCTTTTGGATCCCAGCACATCCCTAACATTAAAATCCTAACTTTTACATCCATATCTGGATTTCTCCTTTGATTTTCGATTCTCCAGAGGTAACTAGGGCTGCATGATACTAGGTCGGCCATATCCTGCAAGGTTAACCCATTCTTTAAACGAAAATCTTGTACTACCTTCCCGAAATCATCTATTGCTAAATCTACTTTTTCTAAATTCCTATCTACTTCCTTCATTCTATTATCCTCCTTTTGAAATAACTGGCATATTGCTCAGTATCTGTTGTTTTTTTATCTCCTTATACTAAGCACCAACCTTCACTACTAAAACTTAATAGAACAATTATTTTCTATTTAAAGTTGAATATTTATCATTTAGAAATCTAGTATAAAGAGAACAAACAACTAAGGGGGAATGATGATGGATACACAAAAGTTTTTGAATTTGTCCATACTTGATAAGGTCGAGGTTGTGAACAAAATGCTTGAAGAAGAAACAGAAAACCATTTGAAAAATTGTGCTACCAAGTTAGGTTTGTCCCCATCCACTTTTTCCAAAGTAATGCGGGACAATTCTAGCTACCAGTACAACCAAACAGGGAAACGGTATGATCGGTTGTTGACTTTAGATGAGTACAAACAATACTTACAGTCAGGTTCAAATACAGACAAAACACAGGAATCTTTACTGTTCATCTCAAAACATATAGATGAACTGAAGCAACTGTTGCAAGCACATTCAAATCAATTGATCTTGAACCCGAAAGTCTATGATCCAAATAACAAAACGATAACAAAGACGGTACAAGTTAATGCTGACATATATGAGGAGTTCACAAACTTATGGACAACTCATTACCCACATCTCAGACTCCGAGATATTGTCAGTCAGAGTCTCTTGGATTTCACTACTACCTACCATAAGGATAAGGCCCCTTCTGTATAATTCAGGGGGCTTATTTATTTTCCCTTTCCCAATTACATTTGGCAACTTCCCTTAGACTTTTTCATTCCTGAAATACTTGCATTCTTTATCAATAGTTGGTTGATCGCCACAATTTATTTCGTCTAAGTTTCTTTCCCCCTGTTCATTTTACAAAAGTGGGGATTTTACCGATACCCTCATATATATCATCTCGTAACTCCTAACTCCTCTTTGTAGTGTTGTACTTCAATATAAAGGCTTCTGTCCTTGCCTTAATCAGCATTCCTTTGACAAGCACCTTTCAATAAAATGGTTAATTCTATACTTTTCTTTCTATCATTTTCAATTTCAGGTTCCATTTCTTTTAATGTCTCCGAATCTACAATTTTATAGGCTAAGAGGTCATACTGATCCAACAAATTCGGATCAGTGTCCTCCAACTCTGCAAACGGCAACTTTAAACTGCCCCAGAAAGGTGCGTCATAACTTTCCTCATTGGCAATTATCCTAATATTATACGATTCTATGATTGAGGTAGACACGTTCTCAGATTGTACTTCTCCCGCCACCAGAGCTTCTTCAATCGCTTTTTTAAGTCTATTTAGAGCTTTCCTATTACCAACTAAAACGACCTCTTCCGAAGGTGTGTAATGGGGATATACATGCAATAGTGGTAACGGATTACTTTCACCTTTATCTTTCATATAAATCCTCCTCACAATCTTTATATAATATGGTTATATTTTTGTAATCTTGTTTTTTTACCTAACACCACTACAGGACTATGTTCTTTTCTTTCTGTTTTCGAGGATTTTTTTTGCTATTTCCTTTTCATCGTTATCATCTAAGAAAGTATAAGTTCCAGACAGTACAACTGGAGTAGTCGTTGCTATCCTCTTGGCTCCTTCTTCAGTTAAGAGAAAAGCCATATCTAGCTCTACTAAGTCACTTTTACACTTATCTTTATTGTCTTTCATAATTCCACCACCATATCATTCACGATTATCCACCTTATCTCTACCACACCTACTTTACATGGTAATAGTTAAGAGATATGTTTTTTTCCATCTTATTTATTCAATCCAAATAATCTGAAAAACATCTCCCGACACCTTACTCGCCTTATTATTCTAGCATTGTCTCTTCTCAGTTTTTTTAGTCCATTTGACCCTCCTGTAATAGCTAGTGGTAAATTTAACCACCTTCTGCATGGCATAACTGTATTTGCGTCCTCTTTATTATCAGTCGAGTCTCTCATTACTCATATTCCTCCAAACTCACTATTTACTATCCATAACCCTAGATTGACTTGTTTTTGCTACCTTTAATATATCTATTATATTTGCTTGATCCGAACCATTCCAGCTATCTCTCGCACGTTCGAAGCATCTTTTATTAATACTAGCACCTTCATTCAATAGTCTTTGAACAATCTCTTCGTATCCAAAATAACAGGCAATTTCCAATGGAACCCTTCCACTCTCATCTAACTTATTTACGTCCGCTCCTAACTCAATCAACCTTTTTACGAACTCACTATTACCCATGTGCGTCGCCCACGTAAGTGCAGTACCTCCAAAAATGTCAGTATTTATGTCGTGTTTATTAAAAAGAGTAGCAAGTTCATCTACTTTTTCATTTCTAAGCCTCTCAATATATTCATTCACTTATATCACCTCAATGTTACAAATTCCTTATTTTCAAAACTGTTCATTGAATTTTTAAATTAAAAACAAAATCGTGTCATAATAGTAAACACAAATTCAATTATTAATTGGAGGTATACGAATGAAGATTAAATACGTTAATGATACTAAGCAGCCTATCAACATCCATCCCGCTACAAAAACACATGGTGTACTATGTGATATAAGTCCTATAAAACCACTTGAGGAGAGAGTTTTTAGCCTGCCGGATGGAGTAACTCCTTGGATCAAATTATGGGAGCATGATGATAGTGGATTAATGTTATTAGTCTCTTATGATAAGTAGTAGACACCACTAAACATCAATGGAACAAGGTATATAATTTTAACTTACGTACACATTGCGACCTTATAGAGTACAGAATGGATAACCACGATACAAATTGATACGTTAATGAACTATATTATTACAGTATCTGGACATAACAATTCTTTTTAAATATCTCCAATAACAATATCCCATAGAGACTCCTCAATTGTAATTGTTGCATTTACTAATTTCATCAGATCATCTTTTCTTAAATTGGAATACTTAATAATGAAACCATCCTCGTTTTTTTCATAGCTCTTTACAATTCCCCATTGTTCAAATTCTTTCAAAGCTATCTCGTACTTTTTTAGGATACTTCCTCTATCCTTTAGTTTAAATTCGCTCACGTACGGCTCATCAATTCCATTCATAACAGTCATACTACTCGACACATTTATGGTATTTTTTATTCTTTGTTCCTGAATATAATAGAAAAGTTCCTTTGCATAACCCTGTTTTATTATTTCAAGTTGGTTGTGGTATTTATTAGCAAGTTGCAATTTTATTATCTTGTTGTGCAGGTAACCAGTTAATCTAGCATTCACTTCCCAGTTCCCATCCAAATCTTTGTCAACCGAAATAGCATCAAAAATAGCTCTTGAAACATATCTGTCATTTGTGGAACTACTCAAGCTGGTAAGCCCCATATTGGCTAGTTTAACTTTGATAATTTTCTCGTTTGATTTATTATTCTCCCCATAAACCTCTTCCATCAATGTATAAAGAGACATATTTAATTTCCGTTCTGTATAAAAGTAAACATCTCTACAATTTAGGAGAGAAAGAAAAATCTTTCTATCAATTTCTGAACAGTTGCTACTATCTTCAACAATGTAACCTTCAATAACTCTATATTCATTATGATCATAGCTATCAAAGATTGAATTAAACATATCATCTAGCCCTTTTTTTGAGTCAAATCCTTGTTTTCCTTGTTTTGTGTATCTATCCAAAACTCCACCTCTTTTATTTAATATGATTCTATACAGTATGGTTCCTCACATTATAAGTAAAGTAGTTTGCTAAGTTAATCCAAAAGCCCCTTGATATCATAACTCCGTTGCATCAACAAATACCTTTATCACCTTGTCATCCCATAGCCAATTCTGTGCACGTGTTCTTGCTATCGCTGATCGGTATCCTCTCCTTCCTAATCAATGATTAATTGCTTATAGTTCCCTTTATGCATGTTTGAATTCATTTAAAAATCCTCCCCAATAAATCTATTTCCTATAGTCAAATGAAAATAAAAAGGCTCGTATTCTTTTAAGAATACGAGCCCATACATTCATCTATAAGTATAAAACGATATACGTCTGTCTGTTTCACTATTAATCCATCCCTTTTATTATAACTATCCATTATTACTTAACATTCATTATAGCTAAGGGAATCTAAATTTTCAATCTACTTTATGCTTTTCTTTTAAATTGTTAAAAATCCCCTATTCTGTTCAACTATTCTTTACTGTTTCGGATTTGGAAATAATGAAATAGAGATCATAGGGGCACTATACTACTTGAAATTGTCCTTGTGAAAGCTATTTTAAATGCAGAAGGGATTCTTCATAGAATTAGGGAAATCTTTTCGGTTCTTTGGAATTAGTATTGGGGAAATTCCTATTGCCTCAAGCTCACGAATGTATTTACGATGGGTAGGATTTGACATACCTTTCTTCTTAGGAGTGTCAATTGATCCCTTAGAAATTGAGACAAGGAAGGAACGTAGACTATCTTTTTTCTTTTTGGAGTAGTGGCTTCTTTCAATTATTTTTTCCGCTTCAGTGATTGTATAATAATCACCTCTGTAAACAATTGGTAGTACCTGCTTCTCCATGTACTCCTTCCATAATTCCTTTGAAAAATAGGTTTTAAGTACTTTTTCTCTACTCTTCCCTTTATCTTTTCTTTTCATGCCATTTAGATGAGGATTTTTTAGCCTGACTTCATATCTAATCACATTTTTCTCATAGGATTCAATATGCTCGCCTTTTGCAAGTCGCTCATCTTCTTTACTATATATGATGAACTCAACACTTTTACACTTGTGATACTGGGAAGTCTGATATTTCAATGGATTTCCATCTTCGTCTCTCCCCCATTTGATCTTCACTTTATATGCATACTTTGCCGCATGTTTTTCAAGCAAGTGAAAAAGAAGTTCCCGTTGTTTTTTATCAGGTAATCGAACATCTAGCTTATAATCTATTCTAGTTAATCTATGAGAATCAAAACTAGACGATTCAGCAAAATGGTCAATGAGGAAATCTCGAATTTTAAATTCTACCAAGTCATAATCATCCTCTTGTATGAAACTTTTCCCTAGCAATTTAATTAAATCTATCTTCAAATGAAGATTCCAAGTCCCGCTAGCATTACAACTTAACCATGAAATAGTGAAAGCACGATATTCCTTTTTCAACTCCCGATTTAACTGTCTAACAGCTGCTCCAATGTGTTCGTATTTGGTTATGTTTGCCCCATATGACGTGAACAAATATTCAACCCTTTCTTGTTTGTTAGGTAACACCATTTCAACTGAATGTATCACTTAAACCAGCTCCTTTTTTGTTTATGGGAGTTAACTAACCCAGTAGTCATAGGGTTTTTAAAGCACTTTCTTTTCCCGTACCGAACTAATTTATAAGACTACCTAATTTCAAATAGTGATTTGAATGAATCATGCTATGCAACAAATACAAAACTATTCATCATTTGGTAGTTTTGTACTGTTTGACCTCTTACTTATATTGGATGACAAAAATAAATATATTAGATTTTTCATAAAAATATCTTTTAAAATAAATAAGGGTAGAACCAAATTTTTTAGACAGGATAGGTTTTGTCAAATAAAATTAAACTATAAGGCATCTAAAAATGAAATTGTCATCTAGTGTTATTCCAATTAGATGCCTCCTCGCAAGAACCTCAAACAGGAAGGATGACCACTTATGAAAAACTCCCCCTCTATTGATTTGAATAATGAACTTGAGCAACAATTAGCAACAGACGAGGAACTAAAGATAGTCAGAGCAAAAATGTTCATTAACTTATTGTCAGACTTGTTTCTGAAATATGAGGATGAACTTGAAAAGCAACTAATTTCTGTAAAGGAGGAAAAACAATATGCCTAGAGCCATTGGCTATGTTCGTGTTAGCACAGACAAACAACTAGATAATACTTCCATTGAAAAGCAAAAAGAGGAAATTGAATTGTACTGCAAAAACAACAATTTAACCCTTGTTAAAATTTACGACGAAGGGGCAGAATCGGCAGAAACCATGAGCAAAAGAAAGGAATTTAAAAAGTTGTATCATCATGCTCTTGATAGGGAAGAGAACATCGAGTATGTCATATTTTTCAAAGCTGACCGTATTGCAAGGGATAATCTTGATGCACTTTACGTTTACAAAAAAATTACAAAAGCAAAGAGGAACCTTATCTGCATTGCTGATAATATTGATACAAGAGACAACCATGCAAAAATTCTGTATCACATAATGGCCATGATTGCAGAACTAGAAAAAGACAATATTAAATTCAGAACATCAATGGGAATGGAAAAGAATGCACAAAATGGGAACTTCAATGGAGGGAAAGTTTATGGGTATTATTCAGAAAACAAAGAACTCCTATTGGTACCTGATGAGGCAAAGATTGTACGGTACATTTTTGAAAAATACGGAATGGATCAATGGGGTTACAGAAAAATAGCTTCCGATCTCAACAAACAAGGTATCTTGACTAAAAACAACAAGTTTTGGACAATTACCGCTGTGAAGACAATCCTCACAAATCAGGTGTATATAGGTAATCTGAAGTGGAAAAACACCTATAGGAAAGGGAAACATCCTAGGATAGTTGATGATGAACTTTGGAATCAAACACAAAAAATTATGCGACTAAAAAGCTATTTACCACAAAAAGTCCACCCCGGTTCATATCCCCTCTCTGGACTTTTAAGGTGCCCCCAATGTAACTCTCCTATGGTTCAAGGTAACAGTAGCTCCAGGTATAAATACTACCAATGCAGCAAAAACAAGAACAGTGGATCATGTGCTTGCTCTTCCAATCTTATAAACAAAGATTATGCAGAACAGTTTGTTTTCAGCCACTTTGTTCAAGAAATACAATCACTGAAATTTACCTCGTCTGTTATCAAAGCAACCACTCAGTCTATTGCTAGTGAAGTGGAACCTATTGAAGAGAAACTAGCATCCATGAAACAGGAACTAATATACTTAGAAAGCAAAAAAGAAAGAATTGTAGGATGGGTGTGTGAAGGTACCATGAACGAACTATCGTTCAAACAACAAATGAAGAATATTGAAAATGAGGAAAAGCAGCTCCTTGAATTTGTTGAAACTCTTGAAAAACAATTACAACAACGAGATAGAATTAATTTAAGTGAGCAAATTAGTTTGGCATTTGAAAACTTTGATCAGTTTTTCCATCTAATGTCAAATGAGGATAAAAAGGAATTGCTACATTTCTTCATTGATTGCATATACATTAACAATGGAAAAACAAGTAAAGATCGTACCGTCAAGAAAATAGAATATAACTTTGGTTACGACCAACTTCAGGAAAAAAATACATGTGTGGGATGAGAGAGCAGAACATGCTTTCTCTTTTTTTGTGTATAATAAAATTAAAAAGGAGGATTTAAATGAATGATATAAAACAAGTAGCAATATATTGCCGTGTAAGTACAGAAGAACAAGCAACTGAGGGATATAGTATCTCTGCCCAGTTACAGACTCTTCGTCAATACACTCAACTCTATGGTTGGGAAGTTGCAGAAGAGTATGTGGATGAAGGAATTTCTGGTAAAAATATTAAAGGTCGACCCGCTATGCAACGACTTGTAGCAGATGTTGAAAAGGATAAGTTCCAAGCCGTTCTAGTATGGAAAATTTCTCGTCTCTCACGCAATATGTTGGACACTCTTACACTATTAGACAAATTTGAAGATTTCGGAGTAAAGTTTATTTCTTACTCAGAAAACTTCGATACAGGAAGCCCTATTGGTCGTTTAGTGGTTCAACTAATGGCATCAATTGCAGAAATGGAGAGAAACACTCTTTCAGAAAATGTTAAGCTCGGTATGAAGCAAAGGGCATTAGAAGGATCGTGGAACGGTGGTGTAGTATTTGGGTATGAAACTATTAAAAAGGAGCTTGTTATCAACCAAAAGGAAGCAGAAATAGTGCAACTAATCTATCAATTATATGCCAATGGTAAAGGTCTAAAAGCAATTGCTAATCACTTAAATAAAGCAGGATATAGAACTAAACGCAATCGCCACTTCTCCATCAATGGGGTAGCAACCATCTTAGATAATGTTATCTATAATGGAAAAATTAGTTGGTTAAAGGTTGAGAATTGGGATACGAAGCGAAGAAGAGGAAAAAACCCTAATCCTATACTTGTTGAAGGTCAGCACAAAGCCATTGTTTCAGATGCTATGTGGAGTGTTGTACAAGAAAGGAGAAAAAGCAAATCATTTAAACAGCGTCAATCACATGAACCTTTTTTACTCAGTACTCTATTACGTTGTCCTGATTGCGGCCAAGGAATGGTTCCTTCCATAACTACATATACTCGTAAAGATGGAACCAAACGAAAGCACCGTTATTATGTTTGTGGTAATTTCCACAATAAAGGATCTTCCGCTTGTAAAGCAAACTCCATAAAAGCGTATGAAACGGAAGATGCAGTTATCAACAGAATTGATAATTTCCTTTCCAATAAGAAAATGCTATATAAAACGCTACAAGATATAAACTCGCATTCCGTTGATTCTATTAGTCTGCTTAAGAAAGAGTTAGAACAGATTGAAGATCAACTGTCTAAGGTAGAGTTATTACAGAACCGATATTTGGAAGCATTCGAAAAGAATACTCTTCCTACAGCAATTCTACAAGAAAGGTTACAAAAGGTTGCTAAAGAAAAAGAGGAGTTAGAGCAAAGGAAAAATGAGATAACTATACATTTAGGTTCTACTGAAACAAAAATTATTCAACCAGATATTATCGAAAAACTATTAGAACGATTCCTCTTAGTATATAAGAATGCAACAAGAGACAATAAAAAACATTTGCTTCATCTTCTAATTAACGAAATTACGATTACACAATTTAAGGAACGTTCACGAATGCTTAATAAGATTGAAATCGACTTAGACTTTACAGAGATCAACATATCTAAGACATTTACACTTATACACAAGCTCTATCGAGAAACGGATAATGAAGAAGAATCATCACTTTCAATACCCGCTTCCGACAATAAAATACCACCTTATTTACAACTTTTTTTGCCTCTATTTATGGTACGGTTCACCTCTATTAATCCGAAATGCTCTATAAATTTGCTCCACTAGAATTAACCGCATTAATTGATGTGGGAATGTCATCTCGGAAAAGGACAGCTGCTCATCGGCCCGCCCTAAAACTGCATCGCTTAATCCGACAGATCCTCCAATCACAAAGGCAATCTTGCTTTTACCGTAGGTGGCTAAGTGGTCTATTTCCTTTGCAAGGCGCTCTGAACTCCACTTTTTACCCTTTATGGCTAACGCCATTACATAAGTATCCGGATTTATCTTACTTAAAATCCGCTCGCCCTCTTTTTCTTTTATCATGTCTGTTTCCGTTTCACTCATGTTGTCCGGAGCCTTTTCATCTGCTACTTCTACAATTTGGACATTTGCATAAGAAGAAAGACGCTTTAAATATTCTTCTATACCTTGTTTTAAATACTTTTCTTTTAGTTTTCCTACTGTAATAATAGAGATATTCACAATACCCCCCCTCCCAAACACACTTATCCACACACTTATCCACATATACACAAATTCACTGGGGTTTATCCACATGAATTCTATATTTTGCTTGTTCATTGCAAAAGGAACATCTAACTTCTTTACTGTTCGTTTCCTCCACTAGATCTAATTCCGGAGGCATTGACGTCTCATCAACAGTCTCGTCTAGCGCTAAATCAATATGTTCTGGACAGCTATAGTACATCGATACCCGCTCCTTTTTGAAGCAAATTTAAACTATTCCTTACTATACCATTCCATATTAATCACATCAATTGTGGATAACTGTTAATCAATGGCATAATATTAGATGAAAATAGGGACCACAATTAGAGTGGTCCCCTTTGATTTAAAATACTTGCATTTGAAGAGTTAGCTCCACTTCCTGCTTTTCCCCGTTACGATAAAAACCTACCATTAATGTATCGCCGATTCGTTTTTCCGTATACAAGTATTTCCTAAGATCATGGCCGTCACGTATCTCTTCACCGTCTAATTCCACAATAACGTCCCCTTCTTGAAGTCCCGCTATTTCTGCAGGGGAATTAGGTGTAACCCCTTGTAAGTAGACACCACCTTTTACATCCTCTGGAAGGCCCAGTGTATCATGCCAGTGAAAACTAGGTATCTCATTTAAGGAACTGATCATTACCCCCATCTGCGGACGTTGGACTTCTCCATATCTTTCAATATCTTCAATAACAGGTATTGCAATGGCTGTAGGAATAGCAAAACCAATTCCTTCCACAGCAGACTGTGCAATCTTCATGGAATTTATTCCAATTACTTCTCCTTGAATATTTAATAATGCACCACCGCTGTTCCCGGGATTAATTGCAGCATCCGTTTGAAGTACTTCTGCGTTCCAATCAGGCTGCCCGTTACCGCTTGTATCCACTGGTATACTTCTTTCCACCGCACTAATAATACCTAACGTTACAGAACCTTCAAAGGATAGGGGATTCCCTATAGCGATGGCAGGTTCACCTGCTCTTAGAACATCAGAACTGCCAAACTCCGCAATGGTATCAATGTCTTCTGCATCTATAGTTAGAACTGCTAAATCGGTTAACGTGTCTTCCCCTACAAGCTCCGCAGGTACTCTTGACCCATTACTCAATGTCACATCAATTTGATTCGCCTGGTTTATAACATGTTGATTGGTTACGATAAAGGCACGATCACCTTCGACTTTATAAATCACACCTGAACCGGTTCCTTCTCCTCCACCAGAACTAAAAAACCCTCCAGTAGACGCCTGCCTCACATTGACAACACCAACTACTGCCTCCGAAACACGGTCAACCGCTTCAATGACTTCAGAAGTCATGGATATATTTACTGTATTTGTTGCTGCGGTTACTGCAGTTTCTGATTCATTTGATTGCTCCATCGAATCCAAGACTTGATGAGTCCCCTTTGGAACAATTTCATAGGGCAATATATTATAATTGGCCAGCACAGGAATAGTAAAAACAACGATTAATGCACCAAATAGGGCACTGAAGAAAGAGTACAATGCTGATTTTTTAGTTCCTCTCTGTTCTCTTCTTGTTGGTTCATAATCATAGTATCCCATTAAAAACCCTCCTCTATTGTTTAGCTTCTTTGTTTAGTGGAGAAAAGTCATGTGTACGAAACCGACAATTATATTTTACAAAACTAGTAATAAAAACGTCTATTAGTGCACGAGATTTTCGATTATTTTTCACACAACAATAGGATTACCTTTAATGTGATACATTAAACATACATAGTATTACACTGCAGTAAGAGGTGTTGGGTTAAAAGGATCTGTATCAAATAGTTTCACACGTTTTCCAATCTCATACCCTTTCTCCTCCAACGTTTGATGAACAGTCATTCGGGCTAACTCTTTCATATTATTGTCAAGACTCAGATGAGCAAGATACACATTTACTGGATCATCTGTCAGTATCTCACTTAATGCAATAGCTGCGTCCACATTGGATACATGACCTTCATCGCCTAATATTCTACGTTTGACACTCCAAGGATATTTCCCCATTCTAAGCATATCCATATCATGATTGGATTCAAAAACAAATGAGTTTGATCCTTTTGTGATCCCTTTAATTCGTTCACTAACATAACCTGTATCTGTTACAATTGAGAGTTTTCTACCATTGTGATGGAAGGTAAAAAACATTGGTTCTGCTGCATCATGGGATACTCCAAAGGATTCAACATCTATGTTTCCAAATGATTTTGTTACTCCGGTTTCAAAATGGAACTTCTGCTCCACTGGAATCTTTCCAAGCCCGTTTTCCATTGCTTTCCATGTACGAGTATTTGCATAGATTGGTAGTTTATATTTCCTCGCAAGGATTCCTACACCTTTCACGTGATCACTATGTTCATGAGTTACTAGAATCCCATTTAATTTTGAGGGAGATAATTTAATCTGCTCAAAACATTGCTCCATTTTTTTCCCGCTCAATCCAGCATCGATTAAGAGGCATTGATCATCTGTCTCCACATAAATGGAGTTCCCGGTGCTTCCGCTTGCGAGCACACTCACTCTTAAACTCATGCTGCATCACTCCTGAATATTAATTGGTTGTACTTCCCCATTTATTGCATTTACAAAATAAAATGTATCTTGCACTAACACTCTCCACATGGGTGCAAACACGCGAAACTCCAAATCAACCATTCCTTGGAGTGGATTATAGAATCCTAATTCTGCCTCTTCAATAGTTGTATTTGCAGGGATATAGTTATCATTAAAAAGAATTTCAATTACTTTTACAGGTGACAGTAAGTCTTGCTCTCTCCCTTGTGGACTAATATCCATGAACATTTGTTGATAGCTGATAATTTCCAGGTCTTCATTTAGATTTATTTTTAAATGAAATGGCCCTTCTTTATGATTATCAATTGCTCTTCCTTCAAATGTTTGGTGCATTCCAATATACATTTCCTCTTCATTGTAAACAGTAAAAACGTATTGATCCCCATAAAGAACATATTGTTCAACAAAAGAATTAACAACTGCGGGGATATTTCCTTCCACTAACCGATATGGAGTATCTAAAGTGGAATAAATCGTTTCATCTCTTAATACTTCAATTTCCTGATTTTCCAACTGCTCCGTAAGGATTAGTTGGTTAAAGGTACGGAATGAACCAGTTATTGGTGACCCTGATTTTACTTCATCCGAATTGTTAATTGCAATATTAATCTCATTCTCTTGAAGTTTTTCCTGTAATGTTGACTGTGTAAGCATATTTAAATTACTGTCGCTTTGTTTTTCTATAAGTTGATATCCCAAAAAAAGGTTCAGTAAAAAGAATGTGGCAATAAAAATTGATTTTGTTTTACTCCAATCCATTTAGACCACCTTCTTCCCGACTGACAAGTTTCCATCTATCTCTTTCCTTCACAAACCATGATGGTTTAAATGTCGTAAATGACTGTCTTTTCTCCATGAAATATCCTATTTTTATATCTTCGATTTGATCTATTTCAATTGTTTCACTCTCTTCAATTATTTCCATGATCCGATCATAAGATGGGATATTGAATTCCAATTCAAGGGGAACGTAGTCCTCCTCTTCCATAGTAAATAAAGGACGAGTATATTCCGTGATTTGATTCACATCTCTTCTTAATTCCATCGTATAATACTCTACTCTATTATTGTTAATTCCTAATACAGGAAGTCCGTTCATTGTCATTCTGAAAATGACTTGATCAATTAAGTTCGAGTGATTCCAATAATCTACTCGATACTTATCAGTCCAGCCTGAATGACCATTAATAAAATCAATACTGTCTTCCACCACATTCCCTTCCTGAATGGTTAATGTACTGCCTGACCTTGGGTGAGCGTATCTTAATACATTACTGTTTTCCACAACATACATAATTCTATTTCCATCCGTGTAGACCTCATCATTTCCCTGGAAATAGTGTTTAACAAATTCAGGATCTCCAAACAATGCTTGCTTAAATGAATCAGGATTTATAGAATTTACAGAGAAATAAGTATAACCTTTCATACTGAAACCCTCTGAAGGTACATAATTGATTTTCCGGTAGGAACTCTCTAAATTCATATTAAAGTCCAAAGCTCTGACTGGTACATATAATTCATTTTCAAATCCAGTATGATAAGACTGAAGTTGATTTTCTGATATTTGTGTATTACCTTGGTACATCATTTCTTCTTCAAAGGAAATAAAACGTATAATCACTTCTGGATCCGTGGATTTCTCATTTACATAAATAAGAATTCTGTCGATTGTTTCCAATGGAATATCAATTTCATTCATGTTTACAATACGCTGTAACCAACTTTTGTGAAGTTTTTGAGAGAATATTAACTCAATACCCTTATATTGATTATCCATTGACGGAGGTTTTGTATATGTTGGAATGAGTTGATCAACCTCAATATTACGAACATTTTCCATTATTTCTTGATAAGTTTCTTCTAACGGCTGAAGCCAATATTGATCCTCTTCCTCATGAATAACAATTTGACTTGGTATTAAAAATGAGGATATTGTTCTCTCTTCCCCAATTCTTTCACTTTCAATAAAACTAGTCTCTGATGATTCCAATACTTTGTATTCAGGTTGATACGTCCAAATCATCCAAGTAAGAAAAACACTACTTATAATGAGCAACCAAAGTATGACGGTTTTAATATGTTCGATCATCTTCATCCTCGTTCACCGCCTCATCATATGGAAGACTAAATGAGATAGCCGTACCTTTACCCCAATCACTACTAACCCAAATATTACCTCCGTGGGCTAGCACAATCTCCTTTGCTATGGCTAGTCCTAATCCAGTACCTCCTAAATTTCTTGAGCGAGCCTTATCAACACGATAAAATCTGTCAAACACATATGGAATATTTTCTTTAGGTATTCCCACGCCTTCGTCTTTTATCGTTACAATCACTCTTTCTTTCTCCTCTTTTACTACACATGAAATTGTTCCTCCCTCAGGGGAATATTTCACTGCATTCGATAGAATATTATCCATTAGCTGTGTTAATTTGTCCCTGTCACCTATAATAAACACATCTTTACTTGGAACTTTTATTTTAAATAAGATGGATTCATTTTTGGTTGACATCTGAAATCGTTCCACGATTTGTTCTGTAAACAATGTTAGGTTAATGGTTGCAATATTCATTTGATAATCTTTACTATCCATCTTTGATAGTTGTAACAAATCATTAACTAACCTAATCATTCTTTCTGTTTCATTTTGTGTCACGTTAATAAATCTCGGTGCAATTTCTGGATCTTCCAATGCCCCATCAGCTAATGCTTCCAGATAACTTTTCATTGATGTGAGTGGAGTTCTTAGTTCATGTGAGACATTTGCAACAAATTCTCTTCTTTCGTCTTCGATACGTTCCTGCTCCGTCACATCATGTAAAACTGCAATCAATCCGTTTTGATTTCCATTTTCTTTTTCAATTATCGAAAAATGTGCTTCTAGAATTAATTCATGATCCGCGTTATCAAAATCTAATAGAATAGGGTCAGTAAAACGATAAAGATCTTCTAATTTTAAGAACTTGTCTAAATTTAATACCTTTGTAAGTTCCATTTGCAAAACATCTTCTTGTTTTTTAAGGAGCATTTCTTCTGCCCGCTTGTTCATTAATATAACATTACCATTTTTATCCGTAGCTATGACACCGTCTGTCATATGTGTTAAAACGGATGTAAGCTTCCTCTTCTCTCCCTCTGTTGTTGCATTTGCGTCTTGGAGTTTGTTGGTTAAAACATTAAATGCATTTGCTAATTGTCCAATTTCATCATTACCATAAACTTTAACACTTTGAGTAAAATCACCTTTCCCCATAACTACGGCCTGTCTTTTCATATCCACAATTGGTCTTGTAATAGTTCTTGCTAAAAGGATACCTAATATTGCAGTTATACCAAGAGCGATCACTGTGCCTGTCATTAATATATGATTAATTTGTTGCATTTGCTCGTATATCTCTTCCATCGATGCTTCAATATAAATGGCACCAATAATAGTATCATCAGAATGTATTGGTATCGCTAATACTCTAATAAGATTCCCTGATTGATTAACTGCAGTGTCTGTACCTTCTATACCAAAAAGTGCCCGTTTTACTAAATAGTTTGTTGTTCGTTTTCCGATATTTTGTCTTTGAGTAGGATTTGTAACACTTATTACTGTGTTATGAGAATCGATTACTTGTACATCTGTACCTTCGATATTATATAGTTCAAATAGAAGACTGCTTACGCGGGAAGTAAGAGTCCGCTCTGTTTCTTCTTGATCCCTAGTCATTTCTTGTTCCACATTATATGAAAGTAATTTTGCACGTTCTGTCAACGTCTCCAAAAAGTTCTCTTCTAACTCATCTTCCAGTTTACCAGTAAAATAAACCCCTATTACTTGCATGGCAATAAGTATTAAAAGAACATAAATAATTACGATTTTTACATGGATCGATTTATAAATACTGATTTTATCCATACTACTTCTCCTGATCAGCATTCCTTAGATAATATCCAACGCCTCGACGGGTTACAATCCAAGTAGGATGACTTGGATTATCCTCTACTTTTTCCCTGAGTCTTCTAACAGTAACATCAACGGTTCGGACGTCCCCAAAATAATCGTATCCCCATACGGCTTGGAGCAAATGCTCCCTAGTCATAACTTGACCAAGATGTTTGGCTAAATAATAAATAAGCTCAAATTCACGATGGGTTAGTTCAATTGGTTCGTCCCGTTTCGATACTAGATAGGCATCTGGTTGTATTAATAAAGGTCCCACTTCAATATTCTTTTTCCCGTGTTCTGTTTCTTTTGATTTCTGATTTCTACGAAGGTTTGCTTTTACCCTAGCAATAATTTCCCTTGTACTAAATGGTTTTGTTACATAGTCATCAGCGCCTAGTTCAAGCCCCAGTACTTTATCAATTTCAGAATCCTTTGCTGTAAGCATAATGATAGGCATATCAAATGTTTTTCGAACTTCTCTACAAACTTCCATCCCGTCTAAATATGGGAGCATAATATCTAATAATATTAAATCTGGCGTAAACTTTTTGACTTTATCAACTGCATCATTTCCATCGTATGCACATATTACTTCATAACCTTCTTTTTCTAAGCCAAACTTTAAAATATCAGCGATAGGCTGTTCATCATCCACGACAAGAATTCTTTGTTTATCCATCGTTTTTACCAGCTCCTGTAGTCTTATAAGACTAAATTTATCATCCTATACTTCCTATATTCTATCACATTCATCAAAACTTTTTTAATATCAGGAAATAGTGATTATTGTCTGTTTTACGATTATTTATCATAAAATCCCCCTAAGCTAAAATTGCTTAGAGGGTTTAAAGCAAATTATTTATCTGTTTAGGTAATCCATTGGGTTTTTCAATTCACCATCTTTCGTTACTTCGAAGTGTAAGTGAATTCCAGTTGAGTTACCAGTAGTACCCATTTTACCAATAACTTGTCCTTTTCCAACTGTTTGACCAACACTAACGTCTATCCTTTCTAAGTGTGCATATAAAGTTTCCATTCCATTATTATGATTTATTCGAATGGTATTCCCATATCCATTTTCCCAGCCAGCTGATTTTATTGTTCCATTATCTGCTGCTAGGATATTAAAGTTTGATGGCCGTGCAATATCAATCCCTCTGTGAAACCTTCCCCATCTATTACCCATGTAACTGGATATATATCCACCTACAGCCGGCCACGACAGTTGACCTGTTCCACGTGAAGGTGAAGTTTTAGTTCCCCTAACCACAATTTTATTAATCGGTTCTTTCTTTATATTTTCTGAAACTACCTTTGATTCTACAGACCGTCCATTTTCATATGTAACGGTATAATGTACTTCTTTGATTCCTTCTTTACCATCTTGTTTTACATTACTAGTTCCCTGCCACATATCGCTATCTTCTATTGTTTCTGTGTCATATTCTATTGTTTCTTCTTTTTTTAATTCCTTTTCTACTAAAACGGAAGTCAAAGGTTCTAACACCGTAACTTTTAATTGATCTCCCACTTGTAATAATGTGTTTTCTGAAATTTCAGGATTGATTTCTTTTATTTCCTCCATAGAAAGATCATGTTCACTGGCAATTGAACTTAACACATCTCCCTCTTTTACAGTGTATACCTCTTCCTCTAAAACTCCGTTCGTGATGATTTCAAAAGCTTCCTTTATACTCAGTATATCATCAGGATCAGCCAAAGATTCCTTCCAAGTAATTTCTTCAGAAAAACTAATATCTAAGATTCTTTCATCACCAACAAAAAGTTCTTCTAAATCTTCTTCTGTTTCGGATAAGGATCTATACTGGTTAAATTCTTCTTCGGAAATATATTCAAGGGTAATCCATTTCAATAGCTGCTCCATGTCCTCTTTTCCATTTATTTGCCCAATAAAATCTTCTCCAACTTGTAATTCAAATGATTCTGCCGAAATGATTGATGATTTTTCTAATGATTCAAGCGTATCTTCATTATTAGACTGATCATTAAATACTATCTCTGGTACTAAGTATAAGTCTTTATTCAAACGAAGAATGTAACCTTCATATTTCTTTGAATAGTTTTCTATGAAATCTTTTTCAAATTCTTTTATTAAATTCGGATCATCTACTACTCCAACTCTCTCGTCTCCAAAGAAAACATGATAGACTGTTTCAATGGAATATGGATTATCAATCCCTTCTTCATTAGCAGATACTTCCCATGTATAAAAAATCATGAAACATAATAGTATAATTAAAACTGCCATTAATTTTTTTCCTGCAAAAATCAACATACCAGTCATGGTTGAATCAGATAAGAAAAGTTGACTTGGTCTCATTATTTTCCTCCTATACATTCAGGGTAGATATTATTCAGATTATTAAACTTGTTTTGATAGATAATATTTCCCATCTATTAGCATGTGTCATTTTATCATAAATTAGTAGATATGGGAGACTACAGTTAAAAACGTAAAAAAACTGTATTACTAATGTTACATTTTTATCAAAAATACTACTAATTAGACATACTATTGAAACTTTTCTACTATTAGTTGATGATATTGATGAAATTATCTAGAGTACATGATGTCTCATGTCGTAATTTGATGGATCATATAGACTTGTATTCTCTAAATAGTTAAACAATATAAAAAGCTTAACTACATATTTTAGTAGTTAAGCTTATATTATGTAATGGTGCTGGCCAGAGGACTTGAACCCCCAACCTACTGATTACAAGTCAGTTGCTCTACCAATTGAGCTAGGCCAGCTAATTTAGTAGTGGTGGCTCGGGACGGAATCGAACCGCCGACACATGGATTTTCAGTCCATTGCTCTACCGACTGAGCTACCGAGCCAAAATGGGGTTATAAGATAAATGGCGGTCCCGACGGGAATCGAACCCGCGATCTCCTGCGTGACAGGCAGGCATGTTAACCGCTACACCACGGGACCTTATTTTATGATACTAATGTTTAAAAAATAAAAAAAAATTAGCTTCTAAAACTATTAAAATACTCAGTGGTTACGAGCGCTTGTATTAATTCTCATGGGAATATAATTGGTTGCGGGGGGCGGATTTGAACCACCGACCTTCGGGTTATGAGCCCGACGAGCTACCAGACTGCTCCACCCCGCGACGATATGAAAGTTGTTGGATGATGCTATTTCAGTGATGTTGTCCCTTCCTCTACTAGCTAAGCTTTGTAGTAATATCCGTCGGGACAAGTCGCTGCTTTTTCGGAGAAGATTTGCTCCTTGCTCCACCCCGCGACGATATGAAAGTTTTCGGATCGAAGATTCAGACTGTCTCTTCCTCTTCTAGTATCGCTTTGTAGTGTATGCGTCGAGACAACTCGAAGTTTATTCGATGATGCTTCGCTCGTTGCTCCATCCCGCGATCAAAGTGACTACTTTTTTAGTATGTGAGGTTACTCTGGTTATTATACATTATATTTATATATTTTGTAAATCTATATATTGGTGACCCGTACGGGATTCGAACCCGTGTTACCGCCGTGAAAGGGCGGTGTCTTAACCACTTGACCAACGGGCCAATTTTTGTGGTTATTCATAACTGCAATAATGCATCGATAACCTTGATTGGTCTCATTCCTTGGCGACAAGAATTATCTTATCACCTTCCAGCTTATATTGCAACTTCTTTTTCTGAAATAGATGTCTGTTATTTTAATGTAATTTATTCCATTTAGTATTATAGCTGTCTCTAGTTGTATAAAATTCTCTAGAGACAGCTATTTTCCTTATTGTTATGCAAATACTCCTCTGACTAAATTCGTTTGATTACGGTCAGGTCCCACAGAAAAAATAGTTAATGGAATCCCTGTTAATTGGGATACTCGCTCCAAATAAAATAGTGCATTTCTTGGAAGGTCATGAAGTGATTTCACTCCAGTAATATCTTCTGTCCATCCTGGGAGTTCTTCGTACACAGGTTCACACTCTGCAAGGATTTTTAAACTAGCTGGAAATTCCTCAATGATATCCCCACGATATTTATAAGCTACACATATTTTTAGAGTCTCAATCCCAGTTAAGACATCAATGGAATTCAACGATAAGTCTGTAATGCCACTCACTCGGCGTGCATGTCTAACAACAACACTGTCAAACCACCCAACTCTCCTTGGGCGTCCTGTTGTCGTTCCGTATTCATTACCAACTTCCCGAATATGGTCCCCTAACTCATCTTTCAGTTCTGTAGGAAAAGGGCCATCGCCAACACGTGTAGTATACGCTTTGGAAACACCTACTACATGATTTATTTTTGAAGGGCCAACTCCAGAACCGATTGTTACTCCCCCTGCTATTGGGTTAGAAGAAGTTACGAATGGATAGGTTCCCTGGTCTATATCTAACATCACACCTTGTGCACCTTCAAATAAAACACGTTTTCCCGCATCTAGAGCATCGTTTAAAACAACTGAAGTATCTATTACATATTTGGCAAACTGCTGTCCATATTCAAAATATTCCTCTAAAATATCTTCTATTTTAAATCCTTCCACTTCATAAACCTTTTCAAATAGACGATTTTTTTCTTTAAGGTTGTACTCTAATTTTTCCTTAAACGTTTCTTTATCTAATAAATCAGCAATTCTAATGCCAACTCTCGCAGCTTTATCCATATATGCAGGGCCGATTCCTTTACGTGTTGTTCCAATTTTATTAACACCTTTACTATCTTCTTCCACTGCGTCTAGTTTCAAATGGTAAGGTAAAATAACATGTGCGCGATTACTAATTCGAAGGTTGCTCGTATCAACATCTTGATCGTGCAAGTATTGTAATTCTGTTATCAAAGCCTTTGGATCAATAACCATTCCATTTCCTATCACACATGTTTTTTCATTATAGAAAATTCCTGAAGGGATAAGGTGTAGTTTATACTTTTTTCCATTAAATACAATGGTATGACCGGCATTATTACCACCTTGATATCTTGCTACCATTTCTGCTTGCTCTGATAAAAAATCAGTGATTTTCCCTTTTCCTTCGTCTCCCCATTGTGTTCCAACCACTACTACGGATGGCATAATGTGAGCACCTCCATTTAATCTTCCTTATTTTATTATCTTACAATTAATAAACATTTTTTAGTTTTTACCACTTATCCGTTAAACATGAAAACCAACGTTAGTTTATCAGTTAACTATCACATAGTCAATAATATATCCGAACAATATAAATATGATTAAAGGTTTTTGTTCGTGATTATAAGAAAAGCGTAAGCGCCTATGGTCACGAGCGGAGGGCAGTGGAGGAATGACAACTAGAAGTCCGCTTTTGACTTCGGTTGTCACTTCCGAAGTGCCCCGTAGCGAAGGTACCCAAACTTATAAATTCTTACCTACTAAAAAGAACCTAGCTCTTCAGCTAGGCTCCCGGAGGTATATCTCCTTCATCATATCTCTTTTCTAAATTTACAAATTTATTATATTGCTTTACAAAAGCCAGTTCCACGGTACCAACAGGACCATTACGTTGTTTAGCAATAATGATTTCTATAATATCCTTTTTTTCACTTTCACGGTCATAATAATCATCTCGATACAAAAAGGCTACAATATCGGCATCCTGTTCAATACTCCCTGATTCACGAATATCCGACATCATTGGGCGTTTATCTTGCCTTGATTCAACTCCCCTTGAGAGCTGAGACAATGCAATAACAGGGACTTCTAATTCACGAGCTAACCCTTTTAATGAACGGGAAATCTCAGATACTTCCTGTTGTCGGCCCTCTCCACTTCTGGCATCTCCTTGAATTAACTGCAAGTAATCAATCATAATCATTCCAAGGCCACGTTCTTGCTTTAAGCGTCGACATTTAGCACGGATTTCATTAACTTTTATACCCGGTGTATCGTCAATATAAATCCCTGCTTTTGATAAACTCCCCATGGCCATTGTTAACTTTTGCCAGTCTTCATCAAGTAATTTCCCTGTACGTAATCGTTGAGCATCTATATTACCCTCAGCACAGAGCATACGCATAACAAGTTGATCGGCACCCATTTCAAGGCTAAATATAGCTACATTTTCATCCGTCTTAGTTGCCACATTTTGAGATATATTAAGGGCAAAAGCCGTTTTACCAACAGAAGGTCTTGCAGCTACGATAATGAGGTCATTACGTTGAAAACCTGCTGTTATTTGGTCTAACTCTGTAAATCCTGTTGGAATTCCAGTGATCTCTCCAGCAGAGTGCTGTAATAATTCTATTTTATCAAATGCCTCCACAAGAACGTCCTTTATTGAAATGAAAGCACCTGAATTTTTCTTTTGGGAAACCTCTAGTATTGTTTTCTCAGCATCATTTAAAATGGAGTCTACATCTTCATCTGCTGCATAGCCTTCTTGTGCTATATTAGTTGCCACACGAATCAATCGGCGTAGTAAAGACTTCTCTTCTACCATTTGACTGTAATATTCAATATTAGATGCTGTAGGTACTCCCCCCGCTAAATCACTTAAATAAGATACTCCGCCAACTTCTTCTAGCCATTTTTTTGTCTGTAATTCAGAAGTCACCGTAATTAAATCCACCGGTTCTCCCTTTTGCGCCAATGATAACATTACTGTATAAATACGTTGGTGGGCAGCTCTATAAAAATCCTCTGGTACTAATCGTTCAGATGCCGTAACAAGGGCTTGATCATTAATAAAGATAGCACCTAGTACAGCTTGTTCAGCTTCAATATTTTGTGGTGGGGTGCGATCAGTAAAAAGATCACTCATGACCAAATTCCCTCATTTCTGTTCAAAAGATGAATTATTCTTCGATGACATGTACTTTTAGCGTTGCTGTTACTTTTGGATGTAGTTTAAGAGCAACATTTGTATATCCTAATGTTCTTATGGGTTCATCCATTTCTATTTTTCTCTTATCAACTTTTACTTTCATTTTCTTTAAATGTTCTGCTATTTGTTTATTTGTTACCGCACCGAAAAGTCGGCCGTTATCTCCAGATTTTGTTTTGATTTTAATTTCCATAGCTTCCAGTTTTGCTTTCAATTCCTCAGCTTGTTTTACTTCTTCTTCCCTTTGGCGCTGTTTACTTTCTTGTTTTTTTTCTAATGTTTTCATATTACCGGCGTTAGCTTCAATAGCTAAATTATTCTTAAACAAATAGTTACGCGCGTATCCTTCTGATACATTCTTAACTTCACCTTTTTTTCCCTTACCTTTTACATCACTCAAAAAGATGACTTTCACGTCGATTGTCCTCCTTTGAAATAATCATCAATTTTTTCTTTCAATAATTCTTCAGCCTCTTCCAATTCTATTCCTTCTATTTGAGTTGCAGCATTTGATAAATGGCCACCACCACCCAATTTTTCCATGATAACTTGTACGTTTACATCGCCTAATGATCTTGCACTTATACTTACGCGCCCGTCACCTAGTTTTGATATAACAAAGGATGCAACTACTCCATTCATGGTTAAAAGTGTATCAGCTGCCTGTGCAATAAGTAACTGCCCATAATTTTGATCTTCTTCCCCTAATGCAATAGCAGTACCACCTGTATATATAAATGCCTTCTCCACTAGTTTAGCACGCTTAACGAATTGATCTAAGTCTTCTTTCATGAGTAGTTGGACTTGTGTCGTATCTGCACCTCTGCTTTTCAAATATGAAGCGGCATCGAATGTTCTTGAACCAGTTCGTATAGCAAAACTTTTCGTATCAACAATGATACCTGCAAGTAGTGCAGTGGATTCTAGAACATCCAGTCTTGGATGTTTGGGCTGATATTCCAATAGTTCTGTTACTAACTCTGCAGTAGAGGATGCATAAGGTTCCATATATACAAGGAGGGCATCTTCAATAAACTCTTCCCCCCTTCTATGGTGATCAATGACAATAATCCTTTCTGAAATGGAGATTAACGAAGGTTCAATTACTAAAGATGGTTTGTGTGTGTCTACTATAATTAGTAATGATTTTTCTGTGACCATCTCTTGAGCTTCTTCTGGAGTAATAAATTTATTCCATAATTCCCTTTTCTGCTTAATCTGATCTATTAATTTCTCGACACTCGAATTAATATCCGATGTGTCTAATATAATAAACCCGTTTTTTCCGTTCGCTTCTGCGATTTTTAACATCCCTATTGCAGCTCCAACAGAGTCCAGGTCTGGATTTTTATGACCCATGAGAAAAACTTTATCACTGTCTGAAATGAAATCTCTTATGGCATGTGAAATAACTCTGGCCCTAACACGGGTTCGTTTTTCCATTGCATTGGATTTACCTCCGTAAAAACGGACTTTTCCATTCATTTGTTTAATTGCAGCTTGATCCCCGCCCCTTCCTAATGCTAAATCGAGGCTAGATTGTGCTAACTGACCTAATTCTCTTATCTTGGAACTTCCACTTCCAATTCCTATGCTCAATGTTAAAGCAATACGCTCTTTTGCGGTTGACTCCCGTACTTCATCTAATATTGTAAAACGATCCCTTTCTAGAGTTGAAAGGGTGCCTTCATTAAAAATCGAGATAAAACGATCCGCAGCAGTTCTTCTTAATAATACATCATTTCTCTGTGACCACCTGTTAAGATTTTCTGTAACATGTGCTAATAATTTACTCCTTACCTGATCATCCATTCCTTGGGTTACTTCGTCATAATTATCTAAATAAATTAATCCCACAACCGTTTTATCTTTTTCAAACAGTTCTTTAATCTTTTGTTCTTCAGTAACATTAAAAAAATAAAATAGACGCTCATTTCGTTTATGGATTACTCTAAACTTATGATTCTCAATCTTTAAAATAAATTGATCATTTTCCTCTTCAAAGTATTCCTTAAGATAGTCAGATAAGTATTCTAATGGTTTCCCAATACAATCATCAGCTTTAAGATTAACTATATAAGGATTTGCCCATTGTATTTTATGTTCTTCATTATAAAGAATAATACCTAGTGGAAGGTTGCTAACAGCCTCTTCCCCGACTTTATTTACACGATAAGTTAACGTAGAGATATATTCCGATAATTCATCTTCAAACTCTGTTTTGGCTCGTTTCATCAAGTAAAAGACTACACTTAAGCAAATAAATCCTAAGATACCTATCTTCCACTGATATATTGTTAAAATTCCTGTAAATAGCACGGCAATACTAAATAATCCAATGACGTGATAGCCGTGCCATCTTTTTAATAGGAAATTAGGCATTCTTTACAACTCCTACTTCTTTGAGTTCATACGCTTCCTTAATTCGAATCCTAAGTCAATTATACCTAAGATACGAATGATATAAAGTAAAATTGGCAAAAGGAACGCGGTGATTGTTAAAAGAATTGGCCAAACAATTGACTTTTTCTTATGATGAAAATAGAAATACATAAAACAAAATCCTTGGATAACCATAACTGTCTCTAAGATTGGTCTTAAGTTTACAATAACTATATACATTGGTGATCCTACTTCTGTACCAATTAAGAGAAAAAGATAAGTAATTAAATAATACCAGATAAATGCCCTTGGAAAAGTCCATTCTCTAAACGGAGGGAATTGTGATATGGTATATTTTCTTCTAATTAAAAATCTTGATGAAATCCATTGAACTACAAAGGCAAAGAAAACTCCTAGCATAATGATTATCGTTGGCGCTACATAAACAAATTGCTGTATCATTTCTTCTGCAACTTCAAGTACAGAATCATCTTCCATGGATAATAATATAAGCATTTCCTCTGTTGTTTCCAAGGATTCTGTAAAAATGTTTTGCATTTCTTCCATTGGATTTACACCCAACAAGAGAATCGATCCAATATAAAGTACTAATAATGAGGATATAAAGGATAATGATCCTCCTAGAAGAACGGCAAAAGCGTCTTTTTCCCTATGATAAAGCTCACCAATGACTATACCACCTATAGCAAAACTAATCGTAATTGGTAAAGCAACTGGTCCAACAAAAATAAAGATGAAAAAAAAGGAAAGAATTCCGAAGAGGATCGCAGGTTTTAATCCATACTTTTTTGTGAAAAAAACGAATGGAACAGGTAACAGAAACATTGATATTATTCCAACCACGGGAATTAATAGTGTTATAAAAGTTAGTAATAAGTAAATTCCTAGTAAAATAGCTCCTTCACGAACAATACTTGAGCGCTCCATTTGATGAGGTACCCCATTTCTTCTCGAAAATCTATATGTCGTTCCTTATTGTAGCACGATAAAGACGGAAAGAACAAAAGGTTAAATAGTATTGTTTGCGTCAACCATTTGTGGGCATATTTTTTAGTGAGTTCAGGAATGCCTCTTTTTGTTAAGTTTTTGTTGACAACGCTTTCTTGATTTAAT